>SCSF01000003.1 GCA_004298435.1 Beijerinckiaceae bacterium | reverse complement strand
TCGTGCTCCTTCAGCACCCCAATGATCTGCTCTTCTGTGAACCGTGCTCGCTTCATCTGTCCGTCCTTCGAAGGGCCGGACTCTAACTCCGTGTGGAGGAAAAACTCAGTGGCAGGTCAGGACGAGCCGCGAAGCGGTGACGATCCGAGGTCCAGAATTCCAATGAAGCGCTTTCAATTTTCGGAGTGTTCCGATGCTTTGTGTTTTACGAGTGAAAAGCAAAAAATTGGCACTTCGTTCCCTTCTTGAGACAGTCTCGATCAAGCCATACCGGATTGATAAAGATGTGCGTGGTGATCCAGAAGTGGCTTTCTTGCATTACGATGTCGCACAGACGGAGGCTTCATTTTCAGAAGGGCTACAGGACATAGTGTCGTTTCTAAATGAGAACAATAAAGACATTTTGCTTTTATCGAGCCGCGAAGACAATGAGCTTACACTGGATATTGGAACATACATCTACGAGAACGAATTTTCTAAAAATCTAAGCTTCGATGCTGAGTTTATGGGAATTTTAGTGAAGCACAGGATCTTGCTAACCCTGTCTCTCTATCAAACAAGCCGATCCGACGAAGAAGCGGGGCAGGCTTGAGTCTCGTGGGTGCAAACAGAGCGCCCTTTGAACCCTCTACCGCTTGCGGGAGAGGGTGGCAGGCGGAGCCTGCCGGGTGAGGGTTTTTGCAAGCGGCACCAGCCCTCATCTGTCATGCTCCGCATGACATCTTCTCCCGCGAGCGGGAGAAGAAGTGCGCACATTTCACCGCTCTTCCTTCAGCTTCTTCGCTACTCTTGGCGCGAAATAGGTCAGCACGCCATCGGCGCCGGCGCGCTTGAAGGCGACGAGGCTTTCGAGCATCGCGCGTTCCCCGTCGAGCCAGCCGTTCTGCGCCGCAGCCATGATCATCGCGTATTCGCCCGACACCTGATAAGCGAAGGTCGGCAGAGCGAAGGTTTCCTTCACGCGGCAGATGATGTCGAGATAGGGCATGCCCGGCTTCACGATCAGCATATCCGCGCCTTGCTCGATATCGAGCGCGACTTCGCGCAAGGCTTCGTCCGAATTCGCCGGGTCCATCTGATAAGTACGCTTGTCGCCCGCGAGCACCGCCTTGGTGCCGATCGCATCGCGGAACGGCCCATAAAAGGCCGATGCATATTTCGCCGCATAGGACATGACCTGCACGTTCTCGAAGCCCTCGGCATCGAGGCCTTCGCGGATCGCAGCAATGCGTCCATCCATCATGTCGGAGGGCGCGATGACATCCGCGCCCGCACGCGCCTGATTGAGCGATTGCGCGACAAGCACAGCGACCGTTTCGTCATTGACGATTTCTTCGCCGTGCAAAATGCCGTCATGGCCGTGACTCGTATAAGGGTCGAGCGCGGCATCCGCGATGAGGCCGATCTGCGGCACTTCACGCTTGATGGCGCGGATCGCGCGGCAGACCAGATTGTCCGCGTTCAGCGCCTCGCTGCCATGCGGATCGCGCCGCGCCGGATCGGTATTCGGAAACAGCGCAAGCGCCGGGATGGCCAGTTCCGCTGCCATCACAGCGGCCTTGACCGCTTCATCGACCGACAGGCGCTCGACACCCGGCATGGAGACGACCTGTGTGCGAACGCCTTCGCCTTCGGCAAGAAACAGCGGCCAGATGAGATCGTTGGTGGTCAACACATTTTCGCGAACGAGGCGGCGCGCCCATTCCGTCTTGCGGTTGCGGCGGGGCCGCTGCGCCAGATCGAGCCGCGTGGCGGTTGCGGACGCTTCGTCTGGTTTAGGCTTGTTCCACGGATTCATGATGGGCACTCGACGGACAATTGAATTGGGTGAGTTTTGAACCTTGCGCGCCGCCACGACAAGTGTGGCGATTGGCAACGCCTATATTCAAAGGTTGACGGCATGGGCTTTGCCCCAATAGAGCGGGACTGATCCCGAAGTCTATTTCGCGAGGCTTGATGAGCACACAAGACGTCATCTTCGAGAAGATCGGCTGTTGCGGCGTCATCAGCCTCAATCGTCCGAGGGCTCTCAATGCCGTCACTTTGGATATGGTGTATGCCATCTCCGCCGCTCTCAAGACTTATGCGGCAGATCCGGCCATTGCCTGCGTCGCGATCAGGAGCACCAGTGCGCGTGCGTTTTGCTCCGGCGGCGATATCAAGACGCTCTATGAACTGGGCTGCGCCGACAAGCACGCCGAGCAGATGGCGTTCTTTCGCGCCGAATATAATCTCTGCCGGCAGATCAGCCGGTTTCCGAAGCCCTATGTGGCCTTGATCGATGCGATCACAATGGGCGGCGGCGTCGGTGCCAGCATTTACGGATCACACCGCGTCGCAGGGGAAGCGCTGCAATTTGCCATGCCGGAGGTCGGGATCGGCTTTTTCCCCGACATCGGCGGCACCTTTTTTCTACCGCGCCTCAAAGGGAAATTCGGGACCTATCTCGCCCTGACCGGATCGCCGGTCGGTACCGGCGACGCCTTAGTTCTGGGGATCGCGACCGCGCATGTGCCGGCGGCGCGGTTCGACAGCCTTCTCGGGCGTTTATCTGAAGGTGCGGATGTGGATGAGGCAATCGCAGCCGAAACGGCAGCTATTCCGGATACTCCCTTGCTGCGGCAGAAAGATTTGATCGAAGAGTGTTTCGCGCCAGCGGATGTTGCGGGGATCCTTGAAAAGCTTGATGCCGCAGGCCGTACAGGCTCGGCCTTTGCCGTCAAAACCGTCGAAACGCTCCGTTCGCGCTCGCCGACGAGCCTCGCCATAGCCTTGAGGCAGATGCAACTCGGGCCTAACCTCGACCTTGAATCCGCCTTGCGGCTGGAGTTTCGTCTCGGCCAGCACGTCGTTCGCGGCCACGACTATTATGAAGGTGTCCGCACGGCGCTGATCGACAAGCACGATAAGCCGAGGTGGAAACCGGCGGACATCAGCCATGTCAGCGCCAAAGAAATCGATGACTGTTTCACACCGTTGACGGAGGGTGAGTTGATCTTTTCCGCGCCCGCGGGTGCCGCATGAACCTCTGGCGCCGCAATGAGAGCAAGCCAGCCGGCGCGGGGGATCTCGCGATCCGCCTTGGCGACACGGGTCCCGATGGCATTCGGCCGACCCGCTGGGGCCTCATCCTGGTGATTTTCATGCGCCTCATGGCGGCGCTGTGGCTCGCCCAGGGCTTAAGGGAATGGGCAACCGTTCTGCTGCCTGCCGAAACCGTGCTCGACTCCCTTTCGGGCGCAGCAGCGGGGGCTGTCATTTTCTTTGCCGCCGCCGATCTTCTCGCCGCGGTGGGGCTTTGGCTTGCGACACCCTGGGGCGGAGCGTTGTGGTTGTTCGCCGCCGTATCGCAGATTTTCGTGGCGATGACGGTTAAGGGCGTGTTCGGTGGCGTCTGGATCGCTGTCGATGTGATCCTGATCATTCTCTATTTCGCCCTGACGTTCCAGGCAGGGCAGGCGAACGACGCCTGAGCCTTAAGAGTTCCTGAACGGCACAGAGTCTTCCGGGCAGCGAACGTGAGTCTTAACAGACTGTCTGAGGCAATAGGCTCTGCCCTGGCGGCATTATCGTAAACACTATGGTAAGTTAATAAATTCAAATCTTAAGAGTTATTCATCGTAAAAATCGTCTTTATTTCAGTATTGATTCACGCAAATAACTAAACTTCTGATTCAGATTGTTATTTAAACTCGTCTTCATTCGCGTTGCTTATAAACCGATCCATCGACGGGCCGGGGCAATAAGAGAGCCCGCCGGAAAATAAGAAGGGATGGGTCAATGAACAGCGTTCTCAAGACGGAGGGTGCGCAGGCGCGAACGGTGCGGGCGACGGAAGTTCGTCCCGCCTACATCGAGGCTCTGACATTGGTCGAGCGTCTGCATCGCCGCTTGCTCGATGTCATCAAGGATGAGTTCGACCGGCGCGGGCGCAGCGACGTCAATTCCGTGCAGGCTCTTCTGCTTTACAATATTGGCGACAAGGAACTCACAGCGGGCGAATTGCGTACCCGCGGGTATTACCTCGGCTCGAACGTCTCCTACAATGTGAAGAAGCTGGTCGAGATGGGTTATCTTCATCATGCCCGCTCGCGCCTTGACCGCCGTTCGGTGCGCATCAGCCTGACCCCGAAGGGCAGGGAGGTTCACGACATTGTGACGGCGCTTTACGACAAGCATGTCCTGACGATCGAGCAGATCGGCGGCATTTCGCACGACGAGTTCGACAGGCTCAATCAGTCTCTGCACCGCCTCGAGCGCTTCTGGACCGATCAGATCCGGTTCCGTCTGTAAGAGAAGCGCCGGCGCAACTGCGCCGCGCTGTCCGGCGGGTCCGCGTATCCGCCGGTTGATAGGATAAAGCGTTCTCAAGCGAAGTGGCTTCCGGTTCGCTTGAAGTAAACGCGTCAAAACGGATAAGCAGAGCCGGGATTCTGACTCCGTCAGAACCGAAACGGCTCCAGTCGCCGATCCGGCCGCCGCTGTGGCCGAGAGTCGACAGTCGCGATTAATATCCGCGTGCCCCTGCCGATTGCGGCGTCATTGCCGCAGCGCACGCCGAAACGCCACAAAATCGCCGCCCATTTGGGGCTTGTTTACCGTGGAAATGAATAGTCCAGATTGAGGACTCGGTTAGGGGTTCGAACCCGCGCCGGACCAGGACCTGAGATTCCTTTTCCGGCGCAAGCTGCGGGTGCGGCGCAAGATTTCGGAGTGGGCAGTGGTGAGATCTCGTTTTGCCGTGCCGAGGCGGAGCGCTTCGGCATGTGAGGCTGGATTCTGGGTTGGAGCGCGTCTGTCAGGGGCTGCATTGGCGGCGGCTGGAATTGCGGCGGGCCTCGCTTTTGTGCAGCCAGCGTTGGCCGGCGGCGGCAATTTATTCGCGGACCAGGCCGAATGGGCACAGAGCTATGATGCGGATTCGCATCTCGCCGTGACGCGTTCGAGGACTCCCGTCCTTTCGCCAGCGACCTTCGCGGCGACCGAACAGGCGATCGCGCGTTATCAGCAGATCGTGAGCAAGGGCGGATGGGTGCATGTTCCCGCCGGCAGGACTTTGCGGCTCGGCAGCAGGGGAGCGGCGGTGGTCGCGCTGCGCAAGCGTCTCGAAGTCTCGGGCGATCTTGGGGCGACGGCAGGCATATCTCCGATTTTCGACTCCTTCGTTCAGGCCGCGGTGAAGCATTATCAGGCGCGCAATGGCCTGATGCAAAGCGGCGTCGTCAACAAGGATACGATGGCGGCGCTCGATGTGCCGGCCGATCAGCGGCTGCGCCAGCTTCAGGTCAATCTCGTCCGGCTGCGCGCCTATTCCGGCAATCTCGGCGAGCGTTTCGTCGTCGCCAATATTCCCGCCGCTGCCGTCGAGACGGTTGAGAACGGCGTGGTGGCGACGCATCACGTCGCGGGCGTCGGCCGCATCGATCGTCAGTCGCCGGTGATGATGACCAAGGCGACGGAGATCAATTTCAATCCTTACTGGACAGTGCCGGCCTCGATCATCCGCAAGGATCTGATCCCGCGCATGCAGAAGAACCCCAATTATCTCACGCAGAACAAGATCCGCATCTTCGACAGCAAGGGGCAGGAGGTGCAGCCGCAGGACATCAACTGGAACTCGATGGAGGCGACGCATTACAGGTTCCGGCAGGATCCAGGCGCCGACGTCAACGCTTTGGGAGTCGTGCGGATCGACATTCCCAACCCCTATGGCGTCTATATGCACGACACCGACGAGCGCGGCATTTTCGGCGATGACTACCGCTACATTTCATCGGGCTGCATTCGCGTGCAGGACGTGCGCGATTATGTTGCCTGGCTGTTGAAGGACAATCCCGGTTGGGATCGCGCGCGGATCGATCAGACCATTGCCTCGGGACAGCGGGTCGATGTGAAGATCACGCCGCCGGTGCCGGTTTACTGGGTCTATATTACTGCCTGGGCGACGCCGGATGGGCTGGTTGAATTCCGCAACGACATCTATCAGCGCGACGGGCTTGGGTCGGTTGCCGCATCCGATATGACGCCGCCGCCCGGCTATAACGTGCCGATGCCCGAGGCGCCGAAACCTGCGCCGCAAGCTGCGCCGCAGGCCGAGGCGGTTTCAATGGGATCTGGCGCACCAGCTTCCGCTGCGAGCGTTATGCCGCCGATGGAACAGAACCACCAATACGGCCAGTATTGAAAATGCAGCAGCCTGCATGAGGCTGCTGCCAGTGACGATGCCATCCGGCTCCCATTACGACACCTCTTTCGAAAGGAAGGCAGACGATCCTTTATGGGAATCGTCTGCCGCCTTCACGCACGCGAACAAGCGTGCTAAAGGCGGAGGTTCAGGACGTGAGACATGGCCGCAGCCGCTTTATCGGCTTGTGCTTCGATCTTGTCTTCGTTCGTTCAGCAACAAATCATCAAATCGTTTCAGGACGCCTGCCAATGACCAAATCCGATGCCGAAGCCAGCACATCCATGGCTCAGAACTCCTTCTTTTCCGCGGCTCTCGCCGACACCGACCAGCAGATTTTCGATGCCATCAACAAGGAGCTCGGCCGGCAAAGGGAAGAGATCGAACTTATCGCGTCGGAGAACATCGTCTCGAAGGCTGTGCTCCAGGCGCAAGGTTCGATTCTGACGAACAAGTACGCTGAGGGTTATCCCGGCCGGCGTTATTACGGTGGCTGCCAGTTCGTCGATGTCGTGGAGAGTCTGGCGATCGAACGCGTTTGCCGTCTGTTCGATTGCAAATTCGCCAATGTGCAGCCGAATTCCGGCAGCCAGGCCAATCAGGCGGTTTTTCTCGCGCTGATGCAGCCGGGCGACACCTTCATGGGACTTGATCTCGCGGCCGGCGGCCATCTGACGCATGGCTCGCCTGTCAACATGTCCGGCAAGTGGTTCAAGCCCGTGGCCTACGGTGTGCGGCGCGACGATAATCGCATCGATATGGATGCGCTCGCCAAGCTCGCCGAGCAGCACAAGCCGAAGATGATCATCGCCGGCGGCTCGGGCTATCCGCGCTTCTGGGATTTCGAGAAGTTCCGCGCCATTGCGGATTCAGTCGGCGCCTATTTCGTCGTCGACATGGCGCATTTTGCGGGCCTCGTCGCGGGTGGCGTTCATCCTTCGCCGTTCCCGCATGCGCATATCGCGACCTCGACCACGCACAAGACCTTGCGCGGACCGCGCGGCGGCTTGATCCTCACCAATGATCAGGACCTCGCGAAGAAGATCAATTCCGCGGTTTTCCCGGGTCTTCAGGGTGGTCCGCTGGAGCATGTGATCGCCGGCAAGGCGGTCGCCTTCGGCGAAGCGCTGCGGCCTGAGTTCAAGATCTACGCGCGGCAGGTCGTCGAAAACGCCAAGGCTTTGGCTGCGACGATGATCGAGAACGGTTTCGCCATTACCTCCGGCGGCACCGACAATCATCTCATGCTTGTCGATCTTCGCCCGAAGAACCTTACCGGCAAGGCCGCCGAAGCAGCCCTTTCGCGTGCCCATATCACTTGCAACAAGAACGGCGTGCCTTTCGATACGGCGAGCCCGATGGTGACTTCGGGCATCCGGCTCGGGACGCCTGCTGGAACCTCGCGCGGTTTCGGGGTTGCCGAGTTCAAGAAGATTGGCAGCTTTATCGCTGAAACGCTTGATGGTCTTGCCAAGAACGGCGATGCCGGCAATGGCGCTGTAGAGGCGGCGATCAAGGCGAAGGTCACCGAACTGACGCAGCGTTTCCCGATCTACTGAGGGGACATCGATGCGCTGCCCTTATTGCGGGAGCCTCGAAACGCAGGTTAAGGACTCGCGGCCGACGGACGACGCCTCGTCGATCCGCCGCCGCCGGGTCTGTCCCGACTGTGGTGGCCGTTTCACGACATTCGAGCGGGTGCAGCTCAGGGAATTGACGGTCGTCAAGAAATCCGGCCGGCGCATTCCGTTCGATCGCGACAAGCTGATGCGCTCGGTCGACATCGCGCTGCGCAAGCGCCCTGTCGAAAGCGATCGGGTCGAAAGACTGGTCAACGGCATTGTCCGGCAACTCGAAAGCCAGGGTGAGCCGGAGGTCTTGAGCTCCCGTATCGGTGAACTGGTCATGGAGGGTTTGCGCTCGCTCGATGGCGTCGCCTATGTGCGGTTCGCGTCGGTCTATCGCAACTTCCGCGAAGCGCGTGAATTCAACACGCTGATCGATGAATTGTCGCACGCCTTGCCGGAAGGGGAGGAGGCTGGCGATACGGCCGAGGCGCCGCCGCGGGCGCTGAAATCCAAGGCAGCCTCACAGGCATAGAGCGTTTTCGAGCGAAGCGGCTTCCGCCGCGCGCATGCCAACTTCCGCAAACATGCTAATGGCGAAGAGGCGAGCATGACAGCAGAGCCCATGCTGCCACAGGCCGAGCACACGACTGCGTCCGACGCTGTTGATGAAGACGCGCGGATGATGGCGGCGGCACTTTGTTTCGCACGGCGTGGCCTTGGCCGCGTGGCTCCGAATCCGGCTGTCGGTGCGCTCGTCATTAAGGATGGCGTGGTTGTCGGGCGCGGCGTCACCGGTGTTGGCGGCCGGCCGCATGCCGAAACCATAGCCTTGCGGGAAGCCGGTTCCGCTGCAAAGGGCGCGGCGCTTTATGTGACGCTCGAACCTTGCAGCCATCACGGCCGCACGCCGCCTTGCGCCGATGCCATCATTGCCGCAGGCATTTCGCGCGTCGTCTCGGCGACGGACGATCCGGATGCTCGGGTCGCAGGGCAGGGACATCAGCGGCTGCGTGCCGCGGGCATCGATTTGCGGACCGGGGTTCTTTCCCGGGAAGCCCGACGGCTCAACATCGGGCACATTCTGCGGGTAACGCAAGGCAGGCCGATGTTGACGCTGAAGCTTGCGGAAACCGTGGATGGATTTGCGGCGGGTCCCGCCGGCGCGCCGCGGTTGATGTTGACAGGCGAGACTGCCAACGCCCATGTGCATATGATGCGGACGCTGCATGATGCCGTTTTCGTCGGCAGCGGCACGGCATTGGCTGATGATCCGCTGTTGACGGTCCGTCTACCCGGCCTTGAGGCGGCAAAGCCCTTACGGATCGTCATCGATCCGAAACTTGCGATGCCACCCGCATCGCATTTGGCCATGACGGCCATCGAGCATCCGGTTTTGGTCCTCGCGAACGAAAGAGCTTCGCACGCGGCGGAGGCGCAACTCGTCGAGAAGGGCGTCGAGATTATCCGCCTCGCTGATGGAGACGCAGATCGTCTCGATCTCTCTCTTGTTTTGAAAAGTCTTGCCGAACGCGGTCTGACACGCGTGTTCTGCGAAGGCGGCCCGCGGCTCGCAGCAAGCTTGATTGCAGACAGCTTTGCCGATGAAATCGTTCTGCTGACCAGTACAGTTGCGTTGCAAGGGCAGGGCATCGCTGCGCTTAGTCCATCAGATCGCGCGAGTCTTGCCGATCCCGGCCAGTTTCGCTGTGTTGAAGACAGGATGCTCGGGCCGGATCGCCTGCGTCGTTACGAAAGGCTGCTTTGAAGATGTTTACGGGTCTCGTCACAGATGTCGGTGAAGTGATTGCTGTCGAGGCGCGCGGCGATCTCAAGCGCCTGCGCATTGCAACATCCTATGCAATCGAAACGATTGCCAGCGGCGCTTCAATTGCCTGTGGCGGACCGTGCCTGACCGTCGTCGCGACGGGCAAGAGCGGCGATAAAAACTGGTTCGATGTCGATGTCGCCGCAGAAACGCTGGCGCGCACCAATGCGCATTCCTGGCAGACCGGCACGAAGCTCAATCTGGAACGCTCGCTGAAACTCGGCGACGAACTTGGCGGGCACATGGTCACCGGGCATATCGATGGCATAGCAAAAATTGTTGCAATAGATGCCTTCGATGGCATGAAGCGTTTTCTGATCGAGGCGCCAGCGCAACTCGCGCGCTTTATCGCAGAAAAAGGCTCGGTCGCGCTCGACGGGACATCGTTGACCGTCAATGAAAGCGTCGGCAATCGCTTTTCGGTTTTGTTGATACCGCATACGCTCTTCGTCACGAGTTGGGGCGCCCGCAAGGCCGGCGACGAACTCAATCTCGAAGTCGATTTGATCGCACGCTATGTCGCGCGATTGGCGGACACGAAGCCGGCTGTCTAGCGCGCTTTCAAGCGAAGTGATTTTCGGTTCGCGTGAAGAAAACGCGCCAGAACAAATCATCGGAGCAGCAGTTCTGATTTCGTCAGAACCGGAACGGCTCCAGTAAGCGATAAAATAAAAAGCCCGGCCATCGTAAATGACCGGGCTTGCATTCAGCAATCTGAACGGACGCTTGTATCGTCTCAGCTCAGTCTCCGAAGCACTTGTTTTCTTGTTCGTCGTAACCCGCAGGCTTCGGCGCGACTTTTGACGGGCGGCCACGGCCAACAGCCCCGTCCGAGCGTGCGCGAAGATAGACGTAAATGGCGTTGATGTGGCACATCACGTTTTTATTGTCGCCCCATGCGGGCATCACCAAATCCTGCGATGCGTTCACGTCCCTCTTGCCGCCGACGATGATCCCATAGACCTCGGCGTAGTTTAGCGATGTCAAGGAGTCGGTGAGATTGGGGGCGTAGCTGGATCCGAGAGCGTCCGGGCCATGGCAAACGAGACAGTTTGCCCCATACTGCAAATAACCGACGCTGGTATACCAGTCGACGGTTCCATCCTTTTCGACCTTGAATGTCGGATTGCCAGCCTTGTCATACCAAAGACCGGTTTTGGCATCCTGCTTGACGGCAGCCGGATCGCCATTGGGATCGGCCATGGCCATGCTCTGGCCGAAACATAAAAACAGGGCGAATGCCCCGAGTATCAAACTGGCGAGTTTCACGATTGCTCTCCCTGATTACTCTCTATGTCTAATTTCTTGGCGTGGTTTGCGGCTCGTTTCAGCAACAAACCATTTGGCGAAAGCATTGACGCAGCCTTACGCGAAGCGGCGGGTCCGCAGGCGCACATCAATTCAATAACGCGCTTTCCCTCTATAGCGGCGCTATTGTTCACGTCCATAACCGAATGCGTGGCAGGCGCAAAGCTTTGATCGCGCTTTGATTGCATCCAGCGTGGTAAGATAGCTGTCAGAATCTGGTTTCGTTCTCGATCGCCACCTCACAATCTTGCATACCGCAGCCTGATATCACGCCCACCGCGCGCTTGTGACGCGCCAGTCCATAACCAATGAGGTTTCGGCCCTCGGGTTCAGTCCGCTTGCAGCCGATGATTGAGCTTGTTACTCCAACGCTCGGGCGATGAGCCCGGTTCAGCTCCTGATACACTGATCGCTTTCCGGGATATTGCACGCCATGGCCGCGCCTAGCCGACCCAAAGATGATGCCGAAGGGTCCAACCCAGCCGAACCCAGCGCCAAAGGCGCATCCTTTCTTATCGTCGAGGCTCGTTTCTACGATGAGATCGGCAAGCATTTGCTGGAAGGCGCAAAGCGAGCTTTCGCGCTGGCCGAGGCCCGCTGCGACATCCTTCGCGTTCCGGGGGCTCTGGAAATTCCAATAGCGCTGGAAATGGCGCTTGATGCCGCGGAACGCGCCGGCCGCCCTTATCAGGGCGCTGTCGCGCTTGGCTGCGTCATCCGTGGCGAAACCTATCATTTCGAGATCGTCGCCGGCGAAAGCGCCCGCGCGCTGATGGGGCTTGCGGTTGCTCGCAAGCTTGCTTTCGGTAACGGTATTTTGACTGTGGAAGATGAGACGCAGGCGCTTGTACGCGCGCGGTGTGATGAAGGCGACAAAGGCGGAGACGCGGCCCGGGCCGCGCTGGCGCTATATCGCCTCAAGAACGTTGTAGGAGCGGTTCAATGATGAAGTGGCGAAAATGGTGAAAACGCTCGAACGATCGGCGGCACGGCTGGCGGCGGTGCAGGCGCTCTACCAGATGGACGTCTCGGCCAAGGGAATTGACGAGACCCTGGCCGAATTCGAAACATTCTGGACCGGCGAGATCGAAGGCGAAACATATCACGCTGCGGAAACTGCTTTCTTTCGCGACATTCTGATGGGCGTTCTCGCCGACCAGAGGCCGATAGACCGGCAGATCGACAGAACGCTCGTGGAGACGTGGCCGCTCGCGCGGGTCGACTCTGTGCTGCGCGCCATTCTGCGCGCCGGCGCCTATGAATTGCGCCAGCGCAAAGACGTGCCGGCGAAGGTCGTCATCAAGGAATATGCTGATGTCGCCGGCGCTTTTTTTGAGCGAGAGGAAGTCGGCATGATCAATGCCGTGCTTGATGCTCTGGCACACCAGCTTCGCGCCAGGGAATTCGCGCGGGCCTCCGACGCTGAAATCTCCGCGCCAGATATCTCCCGGACCGACCTGCCCAAGGCGGGCTGATGCCCTCTCTTTCTGAAGACGAACTCATCGCGCGTTTTTTCGCGCCGCTTGCAGGCTCCGCGGGATTGGGTCTTGCGGACGATGCCGCTCTTTTGGCGATGCCGCCAGGCCATGAGCTTGTCCTCACAACCGACATGCTCGCCGCTGGCGTGCATTTCTTCGCAGATGATCCGCCCGGAGCCATCGCCAGAAAGGCGCTGCGCGTCAATCTTTCGGACCTTGCCGCCAAGGGCGCAGCGCCATCCGGGTTTCTCCTCAGCCTCGGGCTGCCGCAGGACTGGACGGAGGAGTGGCTTGCGGCATTCGCCGCAGCGCTTGGTGAAGACGCCAAAGCCTATGCTTGCCCCCTGCTTGGCGGCGACACTGTGCGGAGTCCTGCCGGGCTGACGCTTTCCATCACGGCGCTCGGTGCCGTGCCTGACGGCGGAATGATCCGGCGCACGGGCGTCGCAGAAGGCGATCTGCTTTATGTCACGGGCACGATCGGCGATGCGGCGCTTGGGATGCGGCTGCATCGCGGGGATGAGACGGATCGCGTCTGGATCTCTTGCCTCGACAGCGCCTCGCGCACACATCTGCGCGACCGTTATCTGCTGCCTCAACCGCGCCTTGGCCTCGCGGAAGCCCTGCGCAGCTCCGCCCGGGCTGCTATGGATATTTCTGACGGGCTGGCCGGGGATCTCGCCAAGATGCTGCGGCTGGCCGGCATGACTGCCGATATTGGGCTTGGCGACGTGCCACTTTCCGATGCGGCGCGGCAGGCTCTGGCGCAGGAGCCGGATCTCGCTGCCACGATCCTGTCCGGGGGCGACGATTACGAGGTCCTCTGCGCGGTGCCTCCGGCAAAAGCGGCGGCGTTCGAGGCATTGGCGGGGCAGGCGGGCATTGCCGCTACGGCCCTCGGCCGCGCCCGCCGAGGCGACAGCCCGCCCATCTTCAGGACCGGACGCGGGCCGGTCGCTTTTTCAGCCCTTTCCTATCAGCATTTCTGAGCCCTGATTTCCTGACGCTCCGGCGATGGTTTGCCGGCTCGCGGAAAGCCCCGCGCGATTGCGGAGAGCGCCGCTTTCTGCCTATCCTGCTGCGCACCGAGACCGGCGCAGAATCGATGCTTTCCCGCACGAATTGCGAAGCTGGAGCGCATCGGCAGTCAGACCGGCGGGAAGTTCGAAAAGGGCGGAAATGATGCATTCCATTTGGGTAATTATTCTCTGTGGACTCCTGGCCGTCGTCTACGGATCGGTAACGGCGTCACAGCTTCTGACGGCAGATGCCGGGTCCCCGCGCATGCGCGAAATTGCCGGTGCAATTGCAGAAGGCGCGCAAGCCTATTTGAAGCGACAATATTCGACGATCGCCGTCGTTGGCGTCGTGATCTTCATAATACTGGGGCTGCTCCTGTCTTGGCCCGTCGCAATCGGTTTTCTCATCGGCGCGGTACTCTCTGGATCCGCGGGCTTCATCGGCATGAACGTCTCGGTGCGGGCGAATGTGCGCACCGCGCAAGCAGCCACGCAGTCGCTCTCCGCCGGCCTCGGCATCTCCTTCAAGGCTGGCGCTGTCACGGGCATGCTGGTCGCTGGTCTCGCGCTGCTCGGGGTCGCGGTTTATTTTTTCATTCTCACCGGCCCGATGGGCAACGCTGTGGACGGCCGCGAAACCGTGGATGCGCTTGTTGCGCTCGGCTTCGGCGCTTCGCTGATTTCGATCTTCGCGCGTCTCGGCGGCGGCATCTTCACGAAAGGCGCAGATGTCGGCGCCGATCTTGTCGGCAAGGTCGAAGCCGGCATTCCGGAAGACGATCCGCGCAATCCCGCCACGATCGCGGATAATGTGGGCGACAATGTCGGCGATTGCGCCGGCATGGCGGCCGATCTTTTCGAGACATATGCGGTGACTGTCGTGGCGACGATGGTGCTCGCCTCGATCTTCTTCTCCGGGCAGGCGATTCTTCAGTCCGCGATGCTCTATCCGCTGGCGATTTGCGCCGCCTGCATCGTGACCTCGATCGCTGGAACCTATTTCGTCAAGCTTGGCCCGACAAATGCAATTATGGGAGCGCTTTACAAGGGTCTGATCGCGACAGGTGTTCTCTCGATCATCGGCCTCGCTATCGCGACGCAATTCACGATCGGATGGGGCGAGATCGGCAAAGCCGGCGGCATGCCCCTGCACGGCGTGAGTCTCTTTGTTTGCGGCATCGTCGGTCTGATCGTCACCGGCCTTATCGTTCTCATCACAGAATACTACACAGGCACCGGCAAACGCCCTGTCGTCTCGATTGCACAGGCCTCTGTGACCGGTCATGGCACGAACGTCATTCAAGGGCTTGCCGTCTCGCTCGAGTCCACAGCGCTTCCGGCGCTCGTGATCGTCTTCGGCATTATCGTATCTTACAAACTCGCCGGCCTTTTCGGCATTGCGATCGCCGTGACGACAATGCTGGGGCTGGCCGGGATGATCGTCGCCCTCGATGCTTTCGGTCCCGTGACGGACAATGCCGGCGGCATCGCCGAAATGGCTGGCCTGCCGAAGGAGGTGCGCCATTCGACCGATGCGCTCGATGCGGTCGGCAATACCACCAAAGCGGTGACGAAAGGCTACGCGATCGGCTCCGCCGGTCTTGGCGCCCTGGTGCTCTTTGCCGCTTACACCAATGACATTCAGCACTTCATCGATATCAAGGTGCCCTATTTTCAGGGCATTGGCGCAATCGACATTTCGCTTTCAAATCCTTATGTCGTCGCAGGCCTGATCCTCGGTGGCCTGATCCCTTATCTCTTCGGCGGCATCGCGATGACGGCTGTCGGACGCGCAGCAGGGTCAGTGGTCGAGGAAGTGCGCCGGCAGTTTCGTGAGAAGCCCGGCATTATGGAGGGCAAGGATCGTCCCGACTATGGCCGCGCCGTCGATATGCTGACGCGAGCGGCGATCAAGGAAATGATCGTGCCTTCGCTTCTGCCTGTGCTCGCGCCGATTGTCGTCTATTTCGGCGCTTTGGCGATCTCCGGTTCGAAAGCTGATGCCTTCGCGACGCTCGGTGCGCTGCTGCTTGGCGTCATTGTGAACGGTCTCTTCGTCGCGATCTCGATGACGTCCGGCGGCGGCGCCTGGGACAATGCCAAGAAGAGCTTCGAAGACGGCTTCATCGACAAGGATGGCGTGAAGCATTTCAAAGGCGGCGACGCACACAAGGCTTCAGTGACGGGCGACACTGTCGGCGATCCCTACAAGGATACGGCTGGTCCCGCGGTCAATCCGGCGATCAAGATCACCAATATCGTTGCGCTGCTTCTGCTTGCGATCCTCGCGCATTAAAAGCGATTTACGGACCGTGGACTCTGAAACCGATCTCTTCCCCGGACGAGACCGCAAAGCGGTCGATGATCCGGGGTCCAGACCTTGGGCTTATGGCCTCTGGATCCCGGCTCGGAGCTAGGCTTCGACCGGGAAAGAGGGGTGCCCAGCGATCTGAATCGCGACGGCGCTATCAATAGTGACGCGCATTGAAAGCGAGGCACACGGAAGTCTGAATCGAAATGGCCGGAGCGATCCGGCCATTTTGTTATGAGAGAAGGGTCAGAAATTTTAGATGCCGGCCAGCCGGAAGTGCATCAGTCCCTTGAGCAGGCTCGCATCCGCGCCGCCGGTCGGCGTGGTGCGCGAGACGAAGTCGAAGAGACGTCCATCCTTGATGCCGTAATTGGCGATGCGCGTCACTTTTTTCTGCTTGTCGAAATAGATGGCGAGCACATGCTGTTTGACGAGCTTCGGATCAAGAAACTGAACAGGCCGCGTCGTGACTTGCGTGATGTAATACCAAGCGTCGCCACCGACGGTCGAGGTTGTCGAAGGCGTTCCCATTACCACGAGAGCCTGCTCGGCCGAAGAGCCTATCTTGACCTGCGAGAGCAGGTGCGGATCGGCCTGATAGCCATGGATGATTTCGCCATCGTAACCGAGGCAGCCCGAAAGGCCGATTGCGAGGCAGGCAACCGCGCCAAGCTTCATTGCAACAGCAACCGGCCGCGTCGCTCCCTTGCGAAATGCAGCGGCAATATCCAGTTTCATGCAGCGGATCTCCGGCCCTGTGAGTTATGCGTCAGATTTTGCTTTGCCCTGGCGCGTTGGTCTGCTGATTTCGCGTCGATTCGGAACTTCTTGACAGAACCGGCTTCTGCGGCCCATTGCGTTTCGAAGTCTCGGACCAACATCCGAACAACAGCCTCCAGACAGCGCGCCAGCATGTCGGCATCCCGCGCATTCGCATTCGAGACATCCGCATCTGTTGATGCCTAAGTCCCACTCATGCGAAAAGCAAGCTTGCCGTCTTTCGGACCCTGGAGCGGGATGCGAAAAAGTGGATACCGGTTTTTCGCATCCCACTCTAATTTATTGGCATCGATCACGTTACATGCGTTCAGGCCGATTCAGCCTAAACGCAGCGTGATCTAAAAACGCGGTCAACACAGTCATGGTTTTTGGGCTTTTCCGCGGCAGGAAAAACAGCAAGCTGATCGGCCGGCTGCATCGCGAGATTATTGCGGCCGCACGCGATCCGGTTTTGTTCACTGATTACGGGATTCCGGACACGATCGACGGCCGTTTCGAGTCGATGGTCCTGCATGCCTCGCTGGTTCTGCGCCGTCTGAATGAGCTGCCGCCGCCGGGACCTGACATCGGGCAGGATCTCGCCGACGCGGTATTCAGACATTTCGACATTGCGCTGCGGGATATAGGTGTTTCCGACACGCGCGTTCCAAAGCAGATGAAAGCCATGGCGGAGGCGTTTTTTGGCCGCGCTACGGCTTACCATGAAGCTTTGGGCAATGGCGTTCCTGCACTGGCGCAGGCCCTGTCCAGAAATATTTATGACGGCGCTGACGACGGCGAGCGGCTTGCGCATTATGTTATGCGTCTCGAAGCGGCGCTTGCCTCGGTGACTTTGGCGCAGATTCTTTCCGGGTCGATTCCGTTCGCCAAGGCCGCCGGGCAGAGCGAGGAGGTGGCGAAATGACGGCTGAGCCCCTGCCGGATCCGCGCGCGCCGGCGATATTTTCCTATTTTGTGGATGTGGAAGAGATTCCCGAAGGTGGGGTCGATGTCAGCATAGCGGCGGATGCAGCGACGTTGCAGGCCCTGGCGGCTGCGGACGATCTGCCGGGCATCAGCCGCCTCGAAGCGGATTTTCACATTGCGCCAAGGTCCCTGCGAAGATTCAATGTCACTGGCGAAATGCGCGCCAGGGTGACCCAGATCTGCGGAGTAAGCCTGGAACCGTTCGAAAGCGACATCGTTGAACAGATCGACGTGGATTTTGCGGTGCCGCAGGATGTGCGGGATTCAAAAGCAGCGCATGCCGCCGGCTATCACGGCAATCCGAAGAGCGCCGGGGTTGTCGTGGGCGAGGATCCCGATCCGCCGGACACGATCGTTGACGGCAGAATCGATCTTGGAGCCCTTGCGAGCGAGTTCCTCGCGCTGGGGCTTGATCCATATCCGAGAAAACCCGGCATTGTATTTGAGCCACCGGACAATGCCGGTGCGGATGAATCCGATTCGCCGTTTCGCGCCCTGCGCAAGCTGAAAGACCCTTCGTGACAGGCGACGAACCTGACCGCATGTATCGTGATCGATTCCAACAAATTGGAGCGGGGTTTTTACGAAAAACCGGCTTCCACTTTTGCGCATCCCGCTCTAGACCATAAGAAGCGGTCCGGCGTCAGGTTCGGGTCTGGCGCTATTCAGTGGGAAGGAGCCGCCGCACGATGATAGCCCCTGTGCGGATCGCGCTCGATGCCATGGGGGGCGATCACGGCCCCGAGGTGATCGTTTCCGGTGCGGCTCTTGCGCTGGCGCAACGCCCGGAGCTGTCTTTCACCTTTTTTGGCGATGAAGCCAAAGTCGCGCCGCTTGTCTCGGCGCATCCGCAACTGGCCGGGGTTTCGAAGATAAGCCACGCGCCTGTCGCAGTCGGTATGGATGAAAAGCCGAGCCAGGCGCTGCGGAATGGGCGGCGGACATCTTCGATGTGGCTCGCTATCGAGGCTGTCAAGAAAGGCCAGGCCGATGCTGCGCTTTCCGCCGGCAATACCGGCGCGCTCATGGCCATGGCAAAAATCTGCCTGCAAATGATGCCTTATATCGACAGGCCGGCGATCGCCGCGATTTGGCCAACGTTGCGGGGTGAATCACTGGTCCTGGATGTTGGCGCGACTATCGGGGCGGACGCGGCTCATCTGGTCGATCTCGCCATCATGGGCTCCGCCATGGCGCGGATTGTGTTCGGGATCGAACGCCCGACGGTCGGCCTGCTGAATATCGGGACAGAGGAAGTCAAGGGGATTGAGGAGATCAAGACCGCGTCGCGAAAGCTGCGGGAGGCAGTGTGGCCGAATCTCGACTACCGCGGCTTCGTGGAGGGGAACGACATCGGTAAAGGAACGGTGGATGTCGTCGTCACCGAGGGCTTTGCCGGAAACATTGCCTTGAAAACCGCGGAAGGAACTGCAAAGCAGATCAGCGCCTATCTGCGTCAGGCTATGAGCAGCAGCCTCCGCTCCAAGTTGGGCTACCTTCTGGCGCGCGGTGCTTTTGCAGCTCTCGAAGCCAAGATGGACCCTCGCAAGGTCAACGGCGGTGTTTTCCTCGGCCTTGATGGAGTCGTGATCAAGAGTCATGGCGGATCCGATGCAATCGGGACTGCGCGGGCGATTGAAATCGGTTACGAGATGGTCAAAGACGAGTTGTTGAGCAAAATTCAGGAAACGTTGGCGGGTCGCGCCAGCGCAACTCCCGGTTGAATGTGGGCGTGATTTGAACCACCGGCGGTGTCGGCGGCAGGCCGCGGCGGCGGAGGGAGTATTTTGGACGTCGGATTTGCTGCAAACGCGGCGCATCCGGGACGACGCTTTGGAGCGTTTTCAAGCGAAGCGGATTCCGGTTCGCATTAAGAGAACGCGTTAAGACAAAATTGGAGTCGGGGTTCTGATTCCATCAGAACCGAAACGGCTCAGGAGCCCGAAAGGCATTCGACCTTTCCAGAGCCATTCTGGTTCTGGCTGGATGAGAACCGGGACGCTGATCTGTTGGATTTGAAGCGTTTTCTCCACGCGAAGCGGTAACGGCTTCGCTTGAAAGCGCTATAAGGATTGGAACGGACTACAAGAGTGACACAATCGCATCCTGCCAAGCTCCGCTCTGTAGTAGTCGGGCTTGGCTGTTATTTGCCGCCGCGGATCGTCAGCAACGCGGATCTCGAGAAAATTCTCGATACGACCGACGAATGGATCGTCCAGCGCACCGGAATCCGGCAGCGCCATGTTGCCGGTGAGGAGGAGCGCACCTCGACCCTCGGGTTGCGCGCGGCTCAGGCAGCTTTGGCCGATGCGGGCCTTACCGCAGCCGACATCGATCTCGTGATCGTTGCGACTTCGACTCCCGACTATACCTTTCCTGCTGTCGCCACGCAGATTCAGGCAGGGCTTGGAATGACAGGAGGCGTTGCCTTCGATCTTCAGGCGGTATGCTCGGGGTTTGTCTTCGCGGTGACGACAGCGGACAAGTTTCTGAGCTCCGGCTCGCACCGGCGCGCTTTGGTGATCGGGGCGGAGACGTTCTCCCGCATTCTCGACTGGAGCGATCGCAGCACATGCGTTCTCTTCGGCGACGGCGCTGGCGCGATCATCCTCGAAGCTCGCCCGGGCGAGGGCACAGTCGCGGATCGCGGCGTCCTGACCGCGCATCTGCGCTCGGATGGCCGGCATCGCGACAAGCTTTTCGTGGACGGCGGCCCGTCCTCGACGAAGACGACGGGGCATTTGCGGATGGAAGGCCGCGAAGTGTTCCGCCACGCCGTCGGCATGGTGACCGATGTCGTGCGCGCCGCTTTCGAGGCGACAGGGACGAGCGCGGCCGACCTCTCCTGGTTCGTGCCGCATCAGGCCAACCGGCGGATTATAGACGCATCGGCGGAGAAGCTCGGCATAGCGCCCGGAAAAGTCGTCACGACCGTTGATCTGCACGGTAATACGTCGGCGGCGTCCGTTCCGCTCGCCCTATGCGTTGCCCGCGACGACGGCCGGATCAAACCCGGCGATCTGGTGATGATCGAAGCGATGGGCGGCGGCTTCACATGGGGGGCCGCGCTCATCCGCTGGTAGAGATGTGTGTATTAAAGCACCGGCCCGGATTGATCTTCGCCGCTATTTATACGAATAATTATGGAAAGCGTTATTTCAACAATTCAAATCGGTTGTTGAGGCCGCATATCAATGCGCTTCGCGGGCTTCAGCGTCCGGCGTTTGGCTGTTCCAGAATTGACCAAGATTCAGGCAGGGCGAAACCAGATTCTTCGTTGCCTCGCGAAAGTGTGCTCTTTTCGCGACGGCTGGCCAGGAATTCCGCTTTGATCGATAATTTCCATATCATCAGGCCGTTTTTTGGAGATGCTGGTTCGCTTGGAGGGCTTGCAGGGCATGCAGCGTCGCCAATAGGAATTTCTTCCTCCTCAAACAAAGATATTTATAGAGTTTGCAAATGAGTGGACCGGATTTGGTGAGGGCAGCCGACGCTGCGGCGCGGCCGAACAACGATGAGCGGGGGATGCTCGGGGCCGAGCCGCGAACGCGCACCATCACGCGCGTCGATCTTGCCGAGGCGGTGTACCAGCAAGTGGGCCTGTCGCGGAAGGAATCGGCGGCTCTTGTGGAAATGGTGCTGGACGAATTCATGGACCGGCTGGTGGCCGGCGATGCGGTTAAACTATCATCGTTCGGTTCCTTTATGATTCGGCACAAGCGCAAGCGTCTCGGCCGCAATCCGAAGACCGGGGTGGAAGTACCGATTACCGAACGTCGCGTGCTGGTCTTCAAGCCATCGAATCTGTTGAAGGCAAAGATCAACAATCGGAACCGCGACGCCGCCGCCGATTAGGCGGGGAGGGCCTTCTGCACCGGTCGGCTCGCGACCTTTGGGGCAAAACGGCATGGAAAAAAGCGCCCAGGCGTTCAGGACAATCAGTGAGGTCGCCCAGGATCTCGATCTGCCGCAGCATGTTCTGCGCTTCTGGGAAACGCGCTTCGCCCAGATCCGGCCTTTGAAACGCGGCGGAGGCCGCCGTTATTACCGGCCGGAAGATGTCGATCTGCTCCGCGCCATTCGCCGGCTGCTCTACGGCGAGGGCTATACGATCAAGGGCGTTCAGAAGATTTTGAAAGAACAAGGCGTGCGCGGGGTCGCTTCGACCTATGGCGATGCCGCGCTTCCGCATGCGCCTTTGCCTGCCGATCTCATGGCCGATGAAGCTGCCGATGGGGAGGAGAGCGACGACTTGCGCGAACCAACCGTTGCCGCCTCGGCCACGACGCGCGGGCAAGATGGTTATGCCAGCGCCTCCCTGCCGCGCGCCGGCCTGTCGGCCGGAGACCGCGATCTGCTGCGTGAATTGTTGACGGAACTCGTCGAGTGCAACCGGATCCTTGAGCTGGCGCGCGAAGCGTGAAGCAGCGCTGCTCGTGACAAGACGTGCGTTGCGGCGGCGAAAAGCTTTCTCTATAAGAGCGGCAGTCGGAGTGTAGCGCAGCCCGGTTAGCGCACTTGTCTGGGGGACAAGGGGTCGTGGGTTCGAATCCCGCCACTCCGACCACCAATTCGGCTGCTTGGAAGCTTGAGAGCTCATTGCCTGGCACTTTCGGATTGACGGATTGACTGCTCGCTTCTTCCGAATTGGCAGCACGCAATGGCACTGAATATCGGGTTTCTGCTATTTCCCCAGGTCCAGCAGTTGGATTTGACCGGACCTTATGAATTCCTGGCTGCCCTGCGCGGCACTCGGATGCACCTCATCTGGAAGACGCTGGACCCGGTTGTTTCCTCAACTGGTCTTATTCTGACGCCGAATGTGGATTTCGCGAATTGTCCGCAACTCGATCTCATTTGCGTGCCGGGAGGCGTTGGCATCAACGTTTTGCTCGAAGATGCCGAAGCGATTGATTTTGTGAAGCGGCAAGCCGGGCAGGCGCGCTATGTGACATCCGTTTGCACTGGCGCGCTTCTTCTCGGGGCGGCAGGGCTCTTGCGTGGGCGCAAGGCGACAACGCACTGGAACTTCCGCGATCTGCTGCCACGTTTCGGAGCAATAGAGACTGAAGGTCGCGTTGTGCAGGATGGCAATCTGATCACGGCGGGCGGTGTGACGGCTGGCATCGATTTCGGCCTGACCATTGTTGCCGAACTTGCCGGAAGCGAGGAAGCCGAGACGATCCAGCTCGGACTCGAATACAATCCCGAGCCGCCTTTCAATGCTGGCACGCCCAAGACGGCCTCGGCGAGCGTGCTGGCAGCGGCGCGTCAGCGCGGCGCGGCGTCGCGGCAGGCGCGGCAAGCGATCCTCGCACGGATCGCGCCTTGAGATTATAGCGTTTTCGAGCGAAGTGGTTTTCCCGGTTCGCGTGAAGAAACGCGGCGAAATGAGAGATGTAGCATTCTCACGCGGCTTACTTCGGTTTGCGCAATGAGAAAATGTGACAAAACAAGAGACTGGAGTCGGCGGTTCTGATTCCATCAGAACTGGAATGATTCCCTACACCGCTTACGCCGATTGGTATCGGCGACTGAGCTTCAGGAGACCCCATGATTTCCGTGACATTCCCCGACGGCGCGTCGCGTTCTTTTCCCGCTGGCACGACAGGCGCCGAGATTGCCCGCAGCATTTCTCCCTCGCTTGCCAAGCGCACTGTCGCCATGGCGCTCGACGGCAAATTGGCGGATCTTGCCGATCCGCTGCTGCAAGACGCCAAGATCGAATTCGTCAATCGCGATGACCCGCGTGCGCTGGAGCTGATCCGGCACGATGCCGCGCATGTGCTCGCCGAGGCGGTTCAAACCTTGTTCCCTGGAACACAGGTAACGATCGGACCGGTGATCGAAAACGGCTTCTATTACGATTTCTTCCGCAACGCGCCGTTCACGCCGGAGGATTTCGTCGCAATCGAAAAGAAGATGACGGAGATCATCGCGCGCGACAAACCCTTCACCAAGGAGGTCTGGACGCGCGATCAGGCGAAGGCGTGGTTCGAGACGCGTGGCGAGGCGTTCAAGGTCGAACTCGTCGACGCGATTCCGCCCGATCAGGACCTGAAGATTTACAAGCAGGGAGACTGGCTCGATCTCTGTCGCGGTCCGCATATGACTTCGACCGGCAAGATCGGCAATGCGTTCAAGCTGATGAAGGTGGCCGGCGCCTATTGGCGCGGCGATTCGAACAGGCCAATGCTCCAGCGCATCTATGCAACGGCCTTCGCGACACAGGCGGAGCTAGACGCCTATCTCCACCAGCTTGCCGAGGCTGAACGCCGCGATCATCGCCGGCTCGGCCGCGAAATGGACCTCTTCCACTTTCAGGAAGAAGGTCCTGGCACCGTCTTCTGGCATCCGAAGGGTTGGACGCTGTTCCAGACGCTCATCTCCTATATGCGTCGGCGTCAGCAGGGCGATGGCTATGTCGAGGTCAACACGCCGCAAGTGCTCGACCGCTCGCTATGGGAAATGTCCGGCCACTGGCAGACCTATCGCGAGAATATGTTCACGACGATGACAGAGGACGAGCGCGTTTTCGCGCTCAAGCCGATGAACTGTCCGGGCCATATCCAGGTCTTCAAGAATGGTCTCAAGTCCTATCGCGATCTGCCATTGAAGATTGCGGAATTTGGCATCGTCCATCGCTATGAGCCTTCCGGCGCGCTGCATGGGATTATGCGCGTGCGCGCCTTCACGCAGGATGATGCGCACATCTTCTGCACGGAGGATCAGATCAAGGAAGAGGCGCTGAGGATCAATGATCTCATCCTCTCGATCTATGGCGACTTCGGGTTCGACGACATCGTCATCAAGCTTTCGACGCGGCCGGAAAAGCGCGTTGGTTCCGATGAAGCCTGGGACAAGGCGGAACTGGCGCTCGGGCGCGTGCTCGACGAGTTGAAAGCGCGCGGTTTCAAGACGGCGGTTAATCCGGGCGAGGGGGCCTTCTATGGTCCGAAGCTCGAATATACCTTGCGCGATGCGATCGGGCGCGAGTGGCAATGCGGCACAACGCAGGTCGATTTCAATATGCCGGGCCGGCTCGGCGCTTTTTATATTGGTGCGGACAGCGACAAGAAGACGCCGGTAATGATCCACCGCGCCATGTTCGGTTCGCTTGAGCGGTTCACCGGCATTTTGATCGAGCATTTCGCCGGACATCTGCCGCTTTGGCTTTCGCCTTTGCAGATCGTCGTCGCGACGATCACCAATGAGGCGGACGATTACGCGCATGATGTGCTGGCGGCGGCCCGCAAGGCGGGCTTGCGCGCCGAGGCCGATCTCCGCAATGAGAAGATCAACTACAAAGTGCGCGAGCATTCGCTCGCCAAAGTGCCTGTGTTGATGGTTGTCGGCAAGAAAGAGGCGGCGGAGCGCCGTGTCTCCTTGCGCCGGCTCGGTTCGCAGGAGCAGGTCTCGATGTCGCTTGATGAGGCGCTTGCGGCGTTCGCAGACGAGGGGGTGCCACCCGATCTCAAGCGCGCGGCTGCCGGGAAGGTCTGACATCATCGGGCGTTAAGGAACCGGAAGCCAAAACTTCAGGCCGGCTCTTCTATGAAGGGGCGGCCTTATCCATGCCATCCTTTCCCACAACTTTGAGAAGCATCGCGCGCGAAGCGAGGTCTGTTTCGTATGTCTCTGCAAAATCAGAGGCTTTCGAGGGCATCGTATCCGTGCGCGTCGGAGCGCGCGCCGGCTTGGTTGTCCCAGCTATGGACGCGGGCGCTTCGCCTTGTTAACGAGGTATTACCAGGCATCGGATAAGTCTTCGCAATGATCCGACGTCGCCTTTCATTGATCTGGCTGCTGCTGCTTCGCCGGCTCCTTTCGGCGAAACTGGGTTTTGCAAGCTTGGCTGTGGCGCTTGCGCTGGCGGGCTGCGCGGGCGAGGAGCGCTATCTCTATCCCACGCCAGCAGATTTCCAGGTCCACGGGATCGACGTTTCAAAATATCAGGGCAATATCGACTGGAATGCCGTGCGCAGATCCGGCATCAAATTCGCCTATATCAAAGCCACCGAAGGCGGCGATTATCTCGACGAGAAGTTTTCGCGGAACTGGCAACTTGCAAAAGAGGCGGGGATTCCGCGCGGCGCGTATCACTTCATGTACTGGTGCCGTCCGGCGGAAGAGCAGGCGCAGTGGTTCATTGAAAATGTGCCGAAGGATCCCGATGCCTTACCACCGGTCCTCGATGTCGAATGGAACGCCTATTCCAAGACCTGCCCGCATCGCGTTTCGCGTGATGTCGCGCTCGCTCAAATGAAGATCATTCTGAGCGCCATGGAACAGGCTTATGGCAAAAAGCCGATCATCTACACCTCGATCGACTTTTATCGCGGTGTCATCAAAGGCCATTTGAAGAATTACCCGATGTGGGTCCGTTGCGTGAAATCCTACCCGGCTACCAAATATGGAGATCGCCACTGGCACTTCTGGCAGCATACGGAGCATGCCCGGATCCCCGGCATAAAAGGCAATGTCGATGAAAATGCCTTCAACGGTTCGCCCCGCGACTGGCATACCTTCCTGGCTTTAGCCAGCGGGTAGAAGCGTTTTCGAGCGAAGTGGACACCGGTTCGCGTGAAGAAAACGCGTCAAAACAACAATAAGTCTCAGGGCTGAACCGGGTGGCGGAGTTCCGCGCTGTGTGATTGCCATCCAGATCATCGAAGCTCCCTCTCTTTCCCGGCCGAAGCGTAGCCTCGAGCCGGGATTCAGAGGCCGTAAGCTCCAAGGCTGGACCCCGGATCATCGACCGCTTAGAGCGGGATGCGAAAAAGTGGACCCGGTTTTTCGCTTAAATCCCACTCTGATTTATTGGAATCGATCACGTTACATGCGTTCAGGTCGATTCGACCTAAACGCATCGTGATCTAGAGCCATTTCGGTTCTGATGGAATCAGAACCGCGGCTCTACTTCTTTGTTTTGACGCATTTTCTTCACGCGAACCGGAAGCCACTTCGCTCGAAAATGCTCTAGCGGTCTCGTCCGGGGAAGATGTGAGTTTTGAAACCTGGCGGTTCACTCAATGAGTGAACCGCTCCAGATGAAAATCAGCCGCCGATCGAAGCCTTGGCGCGCTGCCACCAGCCTGTCTTCTTTGGACGATTGGGATCGACCGTGGCGACAGGTGGTTCGTTAGCCGCCGGGCTCGGCTGGCGTTGCGATGACTCTTCGGCTGCATTTTGCTGTGGAGCGGATGCAGCGGAGTCGTCCGCAGCCTCGCTCTGCGTCTCCGCACCTTCATGCGGTTGCGGCGCAGGGGATGCTCTGTCTCCGGCGGACGGCGCGCTTGGAACCTCCGCGGCCTCGGCCGGCGGAAGATCGCCAGTCACGCTGTCCGCTTTCTGGTCGGCCGCCCAGCTATCATGCTCGCCGTCGAATGAGCCTGTATCGGGTGTCTGAGGCGCAGCGCTCTCATTCGAGCCACGGCCGCCACGGCGGCGTGACCGCCGCCGGCGTCCGTCGCGCTTCTGGCCTTCGCCCGCGGAGCCTCCATGCTGGTCAAACGAGGCTTCATTGGCCGCGTCGCCAGACTCGTCGAGGTCTCTTGCATGTGGCTCCGGGAACCGCGCCATATCCGCGACGAAGCCGAGCGCATCATCTGATGGTTGCGGCGCATTGGCGGCGATGCCCGTCGCTTCTCTGTCACGCCCACGTCTGCGCCGCCGCCGCCGCTTGCGCCGGCCAGCATCGCTCTGATCGGATTCGTCTCCCTCGGCCTCTGCTCCGGCTTCTTCGTCCTCGACATCATCGGCGAATGATTCATCCTCGATCGGTGCAGCAGGAGTTGCTGGCCGCACAACATCGGCGCGGGCATGCTCGGCGATGCCGGCAGCCAGTTCACCGCGCTCCATCGCGTGATAGGCGGTGCCTGTCAGGCTGTCGTCGGCGACGATCGCGATCGCAACGCCGAAGCGCACTTCGAGATCGTACAGATTGACGCGCTTCTGGTTGAGAATGTAGAGCGCCACTTCGGAGCGCGTGCGCACGGTGATGTTGTGCGCTGAACTCTTGATAAGCGCATCTTCCAGCACCCGCAGGACATGCAGGGCGACTGAGGCCGTGGACCGGACCATGCCGGAGCCTGCGCAATGCGGGCAGGGCGCAGTCGAGCCTTCAAGAACTCCGGTCCTGATTCTCTGCCGCGACATTTCCAGCAAGCCGAAATGCGAAATACGCCCAATCTGGATGCGGGCACGATCGTTCTTCAGCGCATCTTTCATCCGCCGCTCGACGGAGCGATTGTTGCGGCTTTCCTCCATGTCGATGAAATCAACGACGATCAGCCCGGCGAGATCGCGCAGGCGAAGTTGCCGCGCCACTTCATCCGCCGCTTCGAGATTGGTGCGAAGCGCAGTGTCTTCGATATTGTGCTCGCGCGTCGAACGGCCCGAGTTGACGTCGATTGCAACCAGAGCCTCGGTCTGGTTGATGACGAGATAGCCGCCGGATTTCAGTGGCACATGATTGGAGAACATCGCGTCGAGTTGCGCCTCGACGCCGGATTTGGCGAAAATCGGCTGCGGATCGCGATAGGGCTGAACGTTCCTGGCGTGGCTCGGCATGAGCATGCGCATGAACTCTTTGGCTTCGCGGTAGCCGGCGTCTCCCGACACGGTAACTTCGTCGATATCCTTGTTGTAAAGATCGCGGATGGCTCGTTTGACGAGCGAACCTTCCTCATAGACAAGCATCGGCGCTGTGGAGCGCAGCGTGACCTCGCGCACCGTTTCCCACATGCGCAGCAGATATTCGAAATCGCGCTTGACCTCGGCCTTTGTGCGCGACGCTCCCGCGGTGCGCAGGATGACGCCCATACCTTCCGGAACTTCGAGTTCCTGGGCGATCCCTTTCAGCCGCTGACGGTCATTCGCATCCGTGATCTTGCGGGAAATGCCGCCGCCGCGCGCGGTGTTCGGCATCAGCACCGAATAGCGGCCTGCAAGCGACAGATAGGTCGTCAGCGCCGCGCCCTTGTTGCCGCGCTCTTCCTTCACGACCTGGATGAGAAGAACCTGCCGCCGCTTGATTACTTCCTGGATTTTGTATTGCCGGCGCAAGCGATGCGGCCGCGTCGGCACTTCCTCCATGGCGTCGCCGCCGATCTGCTCGACGTGATCGGCCTCCTCATCGGAGTCATCGTCATCATCGCCATGCCGTTCGGCAGGCATCCGCATCTCCGCCTCATCCTCTCGGGAATCGGCTGCGGCAACTCCGGCTTCGGTGGCGGAGTCCTGATCTTCGACAACGGCGAAGCCCTCGGGGTCTGCCACGAGCCGATGCGGCGCCGGGGTTTCCTCTCCGTTTTCAGGCAGGCCGCCCTGGGCGGCGGCTGGTTCGCTTTCCTCCTGAACAGCGGTTTGATCGTCTGTCGAATCGGAAGGCGCAGCGGATGCGGCGGGCTCAACTTCAGCGAAGGGAAACGAGACCTGATCGCCGTTCCCCTGTTCACTGCCGGCAATCTCATCCACAGGAGATTCTGCCATAACATGGGCCGACGGCTCTTCGAGATCGGCTTCGTCTGTGGCGGTCAGCCTCTCGTCGTCGCTGGCGCGACGTTTTTCGGCATAGTCATTGTCCCGGCCGCCGCGCCGGCGCCGGCTGCGTCTGTGCGACGGGCGGCTTTCCTCCTCGTCGTCATCGCGATGAGCGGCGGCATCCTCTTCGAGCAGCGCCTGTCGATCGGACACCGGGATCTGGTAATAGTCCGGATGAATTTCGGAGAAGGCGAGAAAGCCATGCCGGTTGCCGCCGTAATCGACGAAGGCGGCCTGCAACGAGGGCTCCACCCGGGTAACTTTGGCAAGATAGATGTTGCCGCGGAGAGGTTTCTTGTTGGCGGATTCGAAATCGAATTCTTCGACCCGGTTACCGCGAAGCACCACCACCCGGGTTTCTTCCGGGTGAGCGGCATCGATGAGCATTTTGTTGGCCATGTAAAACCCATTGAGGCAGGGCGCGCGACCCACTGCTGCTGCCGCCAGGATCTCCGGGAATGATCCCATAAGGCGAGACCGGGGCAGGGCGTGGCGGCAGGAACGGCGCCATCTGCAAAAGCTGAAATAGACGGGATGCGCGGCCGGCTGATCCGGCTGCGCGGGAATGCCGAAGCCCGGCCTTCGCCAGGCCGCTTCGGCGGCCAAAAGATAACGACGCAAGACCCAGCACAGATGCGCCTTGATGCTGGCGCGTGCTCCAAGCGTTTAGCCCGGTGGTCGGATATGCACCCTTGAGAGGGCAGACCATGGCCTTGTTACCTGTTGGAGGACTTCCTGAGGGGGAAGTCGGCGAAACTTTAGTCCCAGTGAGCAATCCGGCGGGGGCATCACGACGCTGGGCGCGTTTGAAACCTCTTGCACAGGATTGCATTTCTCGCCCAGGCGGCGTTTGGCGTCGCAGCGGGCGATATGCCGGAAAACTCCCAATGCTCGTCCGGCCACGAACTTTGCCGTGTCCGAGAGCGAGCATACTTCTCATATCGGGTTAGGGAGCGATTTGGCAAGTTTTCTCCTGCATGTGGCTTGAGCGCAACGGCAGGCAACACCCTTTTCTGGCATTCTCACGCTTCATTAACCTCGTAGATTCATCATGCTCCAGGCCCGATCGATCCAACTGGCGAGGTGCCGTGATCAGAAATTTGGCTCAGGCATGGTAGCGACAGGGTGCGAATCGGAGACTGTTTTAGGCCTTGGCCGAGGCCGGCAGTCGAAAGCGGCTGGACTGCGGCCACGCAGCCCGTGGTGTGATCTCTACCATTTTCTGGCTTTTTCCTTCCTCCTTCTGGCGTTGACGCTTGCCGGAGGCGTGAGCGTGGCTTGGGCGGACGCGGGTGCGCCTCCCGCAAAGACCATATCGGCCTCGCCCGCCGCCGGGGACAAGGCGGAAGAAGCGTTAAAAAAACTGCCGGCGGTATCCGATGGCGTCCATCTCGACGATGGCGGCGCTCATGCGACACTGAGTTTCGACCTGAGCCATCCAGTCGATGCCAGCGCGTTCGTTCTCACGCACCCGGATCGGGTCGTGGTCGATCTGCCGGAGGTCGCTTTCCGAATCGACCCGGAGGCGGGCAATGCGGCTCCGGTCCACCGTCGCGGCAGGCGTCACAGCCATTCGCATGCCACCGGTTTTTCGGGCCTTATCCATTCTTTCCGGTTTGGCCTTTTCGCCGCGGGCAAATCACGGATCGTCATCAATATCGCCGGTCCAGTGCGCATTATACGCGCCGCCGCAGAACCGGCAGCAGGCGATGGCAAGACGAAGCTTGTCATCGAACTCGCCAAAACCGACAAAGCCAGTTTCGAGGCGGCCGCTCATAAAGCCGTCCTCCAGGCGGCAACAGAGCCAGAGCCGAAACCGGCCGACCTTTCGTCCGCCGACGCCGCTGGCAACCTTCCGGTCGTCGTCGTCGATCCCGGGCATGGCGGCATCGATAGCGGCGCGATAGTCAACGGGCTTCTCGAGAAAAACATCGTCCTCGCCTTCGGCAAGGAACTGGCCGCCAAATTGCGCGCGACAGGGCGCTACAAGGTCGTGATGACCCGAGACAGTGATGTGTTCGTTCCCCTCGGCGGGCGCGTGCGCATCGCCCGCGATGCCCATGCCGCTCTCTTCGTATCGATTCACGCGGATACGCTTGCCTCTGCGACGAGCGTCTCCGGGGCGACCATCTACACCATGTCAGAGCATGCGAGCGATGCGGAGGCCGCACGGACCGCCGAGAAAGAAAACCAGTCGGACGCCACGGCCGGCGTTGAAGGCAAATCGCAGCCGAGCCGCCGCGTCTCGGACATTCTGCTCGATCTGACGCGCCAGGAGACCCGCGCCTACAGCCATGTTTTCGCGCGCACGCTCGCCAATTACTGGAAGGTGGCGGGACGCCTCAACAAAAATCCGGAACGTTCCGCTGGCTTCATCGTGCTCACCGCGCCAGATGTGCCTTCCGTCCTTCTCGAACTCGGCTACCTTTCGAACGTGAAGGACGCGAAATCGCTGGTTTCGCCGGAATGGCGCGACGCGACCACAAGCAAGGTTGTGGCGGCGGTCAATGCGTTTTTCGATTCGCGCGGCGTGACCGCTGCGCACCCGATACCCCCCGGGTCGATCCCGGCGGCTGCGGCAACGCTCGATGCGGCAGCCACCGGCAGTGTGAAATGATCTACCATTCCCAGTTTTTGTTTGATCTCCGGGACACTTGTGGCGGGCTTTGGGCGGGCTGCCCGGCATCTCCGGCGCAACGATGACGCCTCACTATCAACACAAACCCACAGCACCTAAAAGGCAATGAAATTTCCCGATTTTGCGCAATGCGCCGGCCTTTATCTGAGCACGGCCAGCGGGTTGTGCGCGGGCACCGATCGGGCGGGCGTCATCAGATCCTTGCGATATGCGATCCCGGTGCGCCAAACGGGCGATGTGAGAGGCGAGCGGATTGCGCTCGCGCCAGATTGCGATAAAACCGCTGCGATCGCGCATGTGCAAAGTGCCATCTGGCTGAACCACGCGGCGCTGCGGCACGGATCCAGAGGCTTGGTCTCATAATGCGGCTGATCGCCCGGTTTTTCGGATTTATCTTCACGACCGCCGCCATCCTGTTTGTCGTAGGGATAGGCGGGGCGGCGCTCGTCGTTTACAAGTTCGAGCAGGATCTGCCGGATTATACGCAGCTCAAGAATTATGAGCCGCCGGTGATGACCCGTGTGCATGCCGCGGACGGTTCGATCCTCGCGGAATATTCGCATCAGCGGCGTCTCTATCTGCCCGCTTCTTCAATTCCGCCATTGGTGAAGGACGCCTTCATTTCGGCAGAGGACAAGAACTTCTATCATCATCATGGCATTGATCCTGAAGGCGTCGCGCGCGCGCTTCTGGTGCTGATTGAAGGTGGCCGCCATATTCAGGGCGCTTCAACCATCACACAGCAGGTCGCCAAGAACTTTTTCCTGACGAACAAGCGCACGATCCAGCGCAAAATCCGCGAGGCGCTCCTGTCGCTGCGCATCGAGGGCGCTTATTCGAAGGACAAAATCCTCGAGCTGTATCTCAACGAAATCTACCTGGGTCTCGGAAATTACGGCGTCGCCGCCGCCGCCCTGAACTATTTCGACAAGTCGGTTTACGAACTGACGATCGCCCAGGCCGCCTATCTCGCGGCCTTGCCCAAAGCGCCGAACAACTACAATCCTTTCACCAAGCGCGAGCGCGCGCTCGACCGGCGCAATTGGGTCATCGATCGCATGGTTGACAACGGCTACGTCACCCGCGCGGCCGGCGAGAAGGCAAAGAAGGAGCCGCTTGGCGTCGTGCCGCGCGTGCTCTCGCCGAATACCTATGCCGCCGGCTACTTCACCGAGGAAGTCCGCCGCGAACTGCTGGAGCGCTACGGCGAGAAAAAGCTCTATGAGGGCGGTCTCTCGGTCCGCACCACGCTCAATCCGAAAATGCAGCAGATGGCCCGCCGCGCGCTGGTTGACGGCCTGGTGCGCTATGATGAAGCGCGCGGCTTCCGCGGCGCCATAAAGCATATCGATCTTGGTCAGGATTGGGGCACCGCCCTTGCCGCCGTGCCTGCCCTGAACGACGTCGCGCCCTGGCGGTTGGCGGTCATTCTATCGGACAGCGGCGGGCAGGTAAGCGTCGGCCTCCAGCCGAAACGCGAGGCGTCTGGCGAAATCAGCCCTGTGCGGGAGACCGGCTATCTGGCCAAGGTCGGCATGAAATGGTGGGTCAGGCGGCCGAAGCATCCGCTGACGGCCGGCGACGTGGTTTATGTCGAACCTCTCGACGGCAAACCCGGACAATACAGGCTTCGGCAGGTTCCGGCGGTCAGCGGCGCGCTGGTTGCCATGGATCCCTATACCGGACGCGTCCTGGCGATGGTCGGTGGCTTTTCCTTCGATCAATCGGAGTTCAACCGCGCAACCCAGGCCTGGCGGCAGCCTGGCTCCTCGTTCAAGCCTTTCGTGTACGCGGCAGCAATCGACAATGGCTATACGCCGTCGACGGTCGAGCTCGATGAGCCGATCTCGATCGATCAAGGCCCCGGGCTCGGCATCTGGAGTCCCGAAAATTTCGAAGGCAAATCGAGCGGTCCGGAGACTCTGCGTTACGGTCTTGAACACTCGATCAACCAGATGACCGTGCGGCTGGCGCGCGATATCGGCATGCCGCTCATCGCCGCTTATGCCAAGAAGTTCGGGATCTATGACGATCTGCCGCCTTATCTCTCGATGTCGCTTGGCTCCGGCGAAACGACCTTGATGCGGCTGACGACCGCCTATTCGATGCTCGACAACGGCGGCAAGCGGATCACGGCGACCTTGATCGATCGCATTCAGGATCGCTGGGGCCACACTATCTATCGTCACGACAAGCGCATCTGCGAAGGCTGCGATGCGGTCAAATGGGACAATCAGCCTGAGCCGACGATCATCGACAAGCGTGAGCAGGTGATTGATCCGCTAACCGCCTATCAGATCACTCATATGATGGAAGGCGTCATTCAATTCGGCACGGGTCAGGCGATCCGCGCTGTCGGCAAGCATCTCGCCGGCAAGACAGGCACGACCAATGAGGCCAAGGACCTCTGGTTCATGGGCTATTCGCCCAATCTCACGGTTGGCGTGTTCATGGGTTACGATCGTCCCCGCTCGCTGGGGCGCGCGGCGCAGGCGGCGCTCTATACGGCGCCGATCTTCCGCGACTTTATGAAAATGGCGCTCAAGGGCAAACCAGACCTGCCGTTCCGTGTGCCACCGGGGATCAAGCTTATTTCCGTCAATGCGAAGACCGGCATGCGCGCCACCGGCCCCGGCACGATACTCGAGGCTTTCAAACCCGGCACGCAGCCGCCTGACAATTACTATGGCGTCGGCGGCGGCGATCAAACGCCGCGCGCGCTGACTGTCGATCCCGACGCTGATCGCGCTGCCGGCACTGGCACCGGCGGTCTTTATTGAAAGCGGACGGCTGCGGTTTACAGGCGTCCTGTTGCTGATTATTAGAGTTGTCCGAAACAGCCGGTAAACTGTTCCGGCAAGAAGACCTTGCGCGGTGTTCCGCGCATCATCCAGGAAACGACAAAGCCATGCGCGCCGAAGCCGAAGCGCTCCGCGAATCGATCAAGCAATCCCTGGGATTGCTGAGGAGGCATCTTTGACGTCGATGTCTCGACACGCCGCCTTGCCGAACTGAACGCCAGGGCCGAAGACCCCACTCTCTGGAATGACGCTGAGGCCGCGCAAAAAATCATGCGTGAACGCACCGAGCTGGAAGACAGGCTCGGCTCGCTTGGCCGCTTCGAGGCTGAGCTTGAGGATGCGTTGACTCTGGTCGAGCTCGGCGAAAGCGAGGGCGATGCCGCCAGCGAAGAAGAGGGCCTTTCCGAGCTGCGGCGTTTGAAGGCCGAAGCTGAGCGCCGGCAGATCGAGGCGCTGCTCTCCGGCGAGGCCGACGCCAACGATACCTATATCGAAGTTCACGCTGGCGCGGGCGGCACCGAAAGCTGCGACTGGGCGCGCATGCTGTTTCGCATGTATGCGCGCTGGGCCGAACGGCACAAATTCAAGGTCGAAATCATCGAGGAGACGTCCGGCGAAGAGGCTGGCATCAAATCGGGCACTTTGCTGATCAAGGGCCATAATGCGCATGGCTGGGCGAAGACCGAGTCGGGCGTGCATCGGCTTGTGCGGATCTCGCCCTTCGACTCGAATGCGCGGCGTCATACGAGCTTCGCGTCGGTCTGGGTCTATCCTGTCATCGATGACCGCATCGACATCGACGTCAAGGAATCGGACTGCCGGATCGATACCTATCGTTCGTCGGGCGCCGGCGGCCAGCATGTGAATACGACCGATTCAGCGGTGCGCATCACGCATATTCCAACTGGCATCGTCGTTGCCTGTCAGGGCGAGCGCTCACAACACAAGAACCGGGCGACCGCATGGAACATGCTGCGAGCGCGGCTCTATGAGCGCGAGATGGAAAAGCGCGAGGCGGAGGCCAATGCGACGGAAGCCACCAAGGCGGAGATAGGCTGGGGACATCAGATCCGCTCCTATGTCTTGCAGCCATATCAACTGGTCAAGGATCTGCGGACAGGCATGACGTCGGGAACGCCCGGCGAGGTGCTCGACGGTGATCTCGACACGTTCATGGAAGCCTCGCTCGCACAGAAGATTTATGGCGGTGGTCCTGTTACCGTCGATGATGTGGATTAACCGTGGTCAGTTCTGCTGCCCTCTCGCGATGACGGTGCAATGGAAGACGGAAGGGATCGCGTGCGGACACACAGAGAACCGATCTTCAATCTTCCTGCCGTCGTGCTCGCGGCCGTAGTCGTCCTTTTCGGCATCTATGCCGTGCAGGACTACTGGCCAGACTTGAACGTCACGCTGCTGCGCGAGTTTTCTTTCGTTCCTGGCCGCTTCACCGTTGCATTCGATCCTTCGGCGATTGCCGCCAGCCTCGATGCAGCGCAAACGCGCGGCGCGGCCTATGGTGAAGTCGCGCGTTTCTTTCTCGGCAATGGACGACCGCTCTGGTGGACGCCAATCACCTATGCGTTTCTTCATGCGAGCTTTCTGCATGTCGGGTTCAACTGTCTCTGGCTGGTCGCTTTCGGCACACCCGTCGCGCGCCGCTTCGGCGTCTCGCGATTTCTTCTCTTTTGCCTTTTCACTGCTGTCGCTGGCGCGCTCGCGCATTACGTTGCGCATATGGCCGATTTGCAGCCGGTGATCGGCGCGTCAGCCGTTGTTTCAGGGCTGATGGCGGCGGCGGTGCGTTTCGTCTTCCAGCCCTTTGTGCCAGTGGGGGAAAGAACGGAAAGTCCGGATTTGAACGGACGTATACCCGTCTACTGGCAGCCGGCATTGCCGCTGCGTTCGATCGTCACCAGCCGTCCCGCAATGGCGTTTTTGTTCGCCTGGTTCTTTGCCAATCTGCTCTTCGGTCTTGCGCCGCAACTTGCGGGCTTCGCAGGTGCAACGATCGCATGGCAGGCGCATATCGGCGGCTTTGTAATTGGTCTTCTGGCATTCCGCTGGTTTGATCCGCCCGCGCCAGATTTTTTATTAGACAACGAAGCCGCTTGATTTCGAATAAACTTCTAATTGCGATCAGGCGCGGTGCAATGCCTCGAAGCATGGCATGCCAAAATGCGAATACAAGCGACCTCATAACGTAGCTTCAAAGCATACGCAGCATTCAATCATGTTCTTGCGCCGTTTGCGGAAGCAAGGCATTCTCTATGTCTTCGCCGTTGAAACCAGCGGCGAGCAGCAGCGTTTGGGTAAAGCAGCGGACAAGGAGAGCTTGACATGACAGTCGCGCGGATCCTGGCAAAAAAAGGCCGCGAGGTCGCAACCACGCAGCCGCACCGCACTTTGCGGGAAGTCGCCAATCTTCTTACGGCGCGCAATATCGGCGCTGTCGTCATCGCCGATGTTCAAGGCCGCGTACTCGGCATTCTCTCCGAACGTGACATCGTGCGGGCTGTGGCGACCCGCGGCGGAGACGGGCTCAACGACGCCGTATCGATTTATATGACGACGAGGGTTATCACAGCCTCGGAAGAAGACACCGTGCTGGCCACCGTCGAAAAGATGACTGCGGGACGTTTCCGTCATTTGCCGGTCGTCAAAGACGGCCAGCTCGCGGGGATTGTTTCGATTGGTGACGCGGTCAAGTTCCGGCTCGAAGAGATGGAACGCGAGCAGTCGGCGATGCGCGAATATATCGCCTCGGTGTGAGTTGGTCCGGCATTGCGCAGGTACGGTTGCGGGCCGGGAGGCCCGCGGTCCGGACCGCGAACCTCTGGTTCGCGTAAGAGCCTCGACGGCGAAGGTCAGGCTGCCGATTGCACGGTGTCTGTGGCGGTGCGGGCAGAGAGGTCGCGATATTCGGAGAGATCGTCAAGGCTGCGCCGCGCCGCGTCGCGACCGATCTCGATCAGTTCCTCGGCGCGGTGGAAATCGAACAGGCCGACGTGCGAATTTCGCGCATTGATGAGCACATCCGGCGGATCGCCAGCGAGCCGCGAACGCGAAATCCGATCCTGCGCGATGTTGAAAGCGTCCAGCATGATCGTTGCGATATTGGGCGCGCTGGAAGAGGATCCTTCGTCTTTTGCCGTCTGTTGCCGATCCCAGTCGAAAGCACCCTCGCGGCCGAGACTGTCGTCGATGATTGTGCCGCGGCTCGCATGATCGCTCATAACGTTGACGGCGATCACCCTATCAGCCCCGAGCGCACGGCAGATCGTCACGGGCACCGGATTGACCAGCGCGCCATCGAAAAACCAGCGCCCATCGATCTGCACCGGTTCGAAAATGCCGGGTATGGCATAGGAAGCGCGGATGGCTTCGACGAGATTGCCGCGCCGCAGCCAGACTTCGTGGCCGGTTTTGATTTCAGTCGTGACGGCGGCAAAGCGTTTCGGCAGATCTTCGATGTGCAGGCTGCCGAGAGCTTCATCGAGCGCTTTTTTCAACTTGTGTCCGGCAACGAGGCCTCCGCCGGAAAGCGAAAGGTCCATCAGGCCGAAGACGCGGCGCTTGGTCAGCGACAGCGCAAAATCTGAGAGAAGATCGAGGCGCCCCGCTGCATAGCAGCCGCCGACGACCGCTCCGATCGAGGTTCCGGCAACGATGTCGGGGACGATGTCATGCGCGGCGAATTCCTGGAGAATGCCGATATGCGACCATCCCCGCGCCGCGCCTGCGCCAAGCGCCACGCCAATGCGCAGCCTGCGCTTCTTTGGCTTGTCGGGCGTCGCCGCGTCGAGCGCATCCCTGGCGTTCTTGCGGATAATGCTGGCGGCCAGTTCGGGTATTTTCGGAGAGAACATACTCTGCAATCCGGGAACGAGGCGTTGCCGGCGAAACAATCTGGTCAGGGCAAACCGTATTTGATGGGACGACGCGAGAATGAGAAACTCGAACCAGCAGCAACCGCACTTGCGCAGACGCGCATAGGCCGACCAGAGCGTTCGCCTATATTATTGCAACGACCGCGGCGCAGAAAAGTTGCTTGTGGAGTGCAGAGCCAAAGGGCTCAGAGTTCGTCTTTGACGAGACGGATGCCTTCGGCATCCTTGACGAGCCGCCGGTAGAAGCAGGTCTTGCGGCCCGTGTGGCAGGCGCCCCCATCGCCGCCAGGCTCGACCTTCATAAGCAGAACGTCCTGATCGCAATCGGTGCGGATTTCAGTCACTTTTTGAACCTGGCCGGATGTGTCGCCCTTGCGCCAGAGACTTTGCCGCGAACGCGACCAGTAATGCGCGACGCCTGTTTCGAGCGTAAGCCGCAACGATTCCGCATTCATGTAGGCGACCATCAGCACAGCGCCGTCCTGCGCATTCAGCGTGACGCAGGCAATCAGGCCATCGGCATCGAAGCGTGGCGTGAACAGGCTGCCTTCCTCGACATCATGCTTGTCGCCGGGTTTCGAAAAAGGCAGGTGTTGCGGTCCGCTCATGCGCCACGTTCTTCCAGTGCCACGTCTCCGTGCCGCTCTACTTGTCGCGCACGAGCGTGAGAAAGCGAACCTGTTCGGCCGGATCGTCGCGGAAGACACCGGTGAACTGGTTTGTGACTGTCGTCGAGCCCTGTTTCAGAACGCCGCGCATCGACATGCACATGTGTTCGGCTTCGATCATCACGGCGCAGCCGCGCGGTTGCAGATAGCGGTCGATGGCATCGACGATCTGAGCCGTCAGCGCCTCCTGCGTCTGCAAGCGGTGTGCGAAAACATCAACGAGCCGCGCCAGCTTGGAGAGGCCGACAACGCCATGAGTGCTCGGGTAATAGGCGATATGAGCCTTGCCGATGAAGGGCACCATGTGATGCTCGCAATGCGACGAGAATGGAATATCGCGCACCAGCACCAGATCGTCGTAACCCTGAACTTCCTCGAAAATGCGGGCGAGCACATCGCTCGGGTCGGCGCGGTAGCCTGCGTAGAATTCCTCGTAAGCCTTGACGACGCGCTGAGGCGTCGCCAGCAAGCCTTCGCGGTTCGGGTCGTCCCCCGCCCACAGGAGCAAAGTGCGAACCGCCGCTTCGGCTTCCTCGCGTGTCGGCCTTGCAAGCGTCGCTGCTTTGATCGTCGGCGTACCGGATTTGGGCACTGGAGCCTTCGGCGGCTGGCGTTCGAACAAGGACTTAACCACGTCATCCATGTGGTGCCTCCTGAAATGTCTAATAGTGAAAGCCGGATCGCCGGCATGAACGCCGAGAGGACCTTACAGCAGCCCTTCAGAAAATCTGCGAGATCTCCTTCGCTCCATCTCGGAACCCTATATAGTATATGTTGGATGCAGTCATCAGAGGTTGGTTTCAGGGCGCGGACGATGTTGAACGATATTTACAACGGTAAAATACTCGAACTCGCCGCAAATATACCTCGCCAGGGGCGATTGGCCGCGCCCGATGCAACCGCCAGAGCGCATTCGAAGCTCTGTGGCTCCACCGTGATCGTCGATGTCGTGATGCGCGATGGCAAGGTTGTCGATTTCGCCCATGATGTGAAAGCCTGTGCGTTGGGCCAGGCGGCCGCTTCGATTATGGCCCGCAATGTCATCGGTGCGACCGCTCCCGAGTTGCGGCAACTCCGCGATGAAGTGCGCGCCATGCTGAAAGAAAATGGACCGCCGCCGCAGGGCAAATGGGCCGAGGTGGCGGCGCTTGAGCCGGTGCGCGACTATAAGGCACGCCACGCATCGACCCTGCTGACATTCGAAGCGACGCTGGATGCCGTCGATCAGATTGAATCGGCGCGCCACGCCGCAGAATAGGAACAGCGGCCATGTTCAACCACTTAGATGGGGACTGCGGCGCCGGTTCGCAACGCCGGAGGAGTTCCGGCAACGGTATTCCCATGCCTGATCTTGGCCTTTTGAGCCGCCGCGCCGCCCATTATCTGATCCGCGCCTATCAGTTGAGCTTTTCGCTCCTGCTCGGACGTCAGTGCCGCTATCTGCCAAGCTGCTCGACATATACGGACGAGGCGATTGCCCGTCACGGCCTTGGTCCGGGCGCCGTCATGGGGCTGGCGCGGATATGCCGCTGTCATCCCTGGGGCAATCATGGCTTCGATCCGGTGCCGGAACATCTGCCCGCCGGCAGCTCATGGCTCCGGCCGTGGCGCTATGGCGATTGGCGGGGACCGCTCCACTGCGAGGATATAGCCGTGCGACCGGCTCCGATCCGCGGTTCGCGTGAAGATAATGTATCAAAAACAAGAAAGTAGAGTGCGGTTCTGAACCATCAGAACCGCGATGCTCATCCTCTTTCGGCCGGCTCGGCGCGGGTCGGCGTCGGCAATTTCGGCGGATTGCCAAGTCTGCGGTCGAGATAGACGCCGACTTCTCCAATCAGCGCCTCGACGCAGTTTTCGAAAAAATGGTTCGCGCCCGGGATCACCGCATGCTCGATCGCGATGCCTTTCTGCGTCTTCAGCTTTTCGATAAGGCCGGTGACTTCCTTCAGCGGCGCCACGCGGTCCTGATCGCCATGGACGAACAGGCCTGAGGACGGGCAGGGCGCAAGAAACGAGAAATCGAACCGGTTGGCTGGCGGCGCGACCGAGATAAAGCCTTCCACTTCCGGCCGCCGCATCAGAAGCTGCATGCCGATCCAGGCCCCAAAGGAGACGCCCGCGATCCAGCAGGCGCGTGCATCGGGATTGAAGGTCTGCACCCAATCGAGCGCGGCGGCGGAGTCGGAAAGCTCCCCCTGTCCATGGTCGAAAGCGCCCTGGCTGCGGCCGACGCCGCGGAAATTGAAGCGCAGGACGGAAAAGCCGCGCTCGGCGAAGGCATAATAGAGATTATAGACGATCTGATTGTTCATCGTTCCGCCGAACTGCGGATGCGGATGCAAGATGATTGCGATCGGAGCGCCGCGCTGCGTCGAAGGATGAAAGCGCCCTTCAAGGCGGCCGGCGGGACCGTTAAAAATGACCTCTGGCATGGTCGTTCCTGAGCTTCCTGCTGTCTGGCGTCCGAACTCTGCGGAATTCGAACGGAAATGAATTGGCCGAAACGCTATGATTTTCGGGCTTGGACGGTGCCTGGCTTCGCAACCCCGGCAGGCATTTCGGCGCCTTACATGCGCGCTTATGTTCCTGGTCCATTGCTTGACTCGCGGAACTGCGGGCGCGACAATAGACTTAGAATAATTCTAGCAGCATGCTAGTCCCGGCATCGCTTTTGTCGGCATGACTTGCGTCAGCTTGACCCGTGTCAACTGTGACATGTGTCAACATGACCTAGGCCAAACGTGCTACTGCGCTCCGGCGCTGATTTGCATGGCGGCAGTCATCTAGCACGTTCGCTGGTTGCGAATGCAAGTATTTTGACGCTGCATTGTTGGTGGCGGCGAAGGAACGATTGGGAACGGGACGTTTAGCGGTGCAGACGCGCGCCTATCTTGACCATAATGCGACGACGCCGCTGCGTCCGGAAGCGCGCGCCGCTATCAACGCCGGTCTGGATCTTTGGGGGAATGCCTCTTCGGTCCATGCCGAGGGGCGCGTTGCCCACGCCAGGCTTGAGGCCGCCCGCGCCGAGATTGCCTCTCTGATCGGAACCGCTGCGAAGAACGTCGTTTTCACTTCCGGTGCGACGGAGGCGCTCAACCTCGCCTTGACGCCGGCGCTCGAAATCGGCCGCCCATCTGCGCCGTTTGAGCGGCTTCTGGTCGGCGGCGGCGAGCATGCCTGCGTTCTTTCAGGCCACAGGTTCCCTGCGGACGCCGTCGAGGTTCTGCCGCTGACAGCCGATGGCGTAATCGATCTCGATGCGCTCGCATCTGCGCTGGCGCGGCACGCCGGAAGCCGCACCCTGCTGGCTTTGCAGGCGGCGAACAATGAAACGGGCGTCGTTCAGCCGGTCAACGCTGCTGCCGCTCTCGTCCACGAGGCGGGTGGAGCAGTCGTCTGCGATGCGGTTCAGGCGGCCGGCCGGATTGCCTGTGATTTTGCAGCTTTGAGTGTCGATGTTCTGGCAATCTCGGCGCATAAATTTGGCGGTCCCAAAGGCATCGGGGCTCTTTGTTTTGCGCCCGGCGGCTATCACATAAGATCCATGATGTTGCGCGGCGGCGGTCAGGAACGCGGCCTGCGGGCTGGCACGGAGAATGTCGCGGCGGTTATGGGCTTTGCGGCGGCGATGACAGCGGCAGTTGGCGAACTCGAAAGCCTCGGCTCGCGTTTGGCGGACTGGCGTGATGGCGTGGAGCGGCGCATAGCCGAGGTCGCGCCCGGTGCGATTTTTTTCGGGACGCGGGCTCAGCGTTTGCCGAATACGAGCAATTTCGCCGTTCCGTCGATTGAGGCACAGGTCCTTCTGATGTCTCTCGATCTGGAAGGCGTTGCGGTGTCATCCGGCTCCGCGTGCTCATCCGGCAAGGTGAAGCGCTCGCATGTTCTGGAGGCCATGGGTATACCGGCTGATCTGGCGCAGGGCGCGATCCGGGTGAGTCTCGGGTGGAATTCGGAGGCCGAGGATCTGGCCTTGTTCGAGAGAGCTTTTGAAAGGTCTGTTCGAACTCTTAAGGCGCGGCAGGTAAAATCTGCGGCGTAAACGGCTCTAAGTCTGAAC
>SCSF01000027.1 GCA_004298435.1 Beijerinckiaceae bacterium | reverse complement strand
CTCCTCCTCTCGGCGCACGGCGAGTTCGCCGAAAGTCTCTCCAGTTTCGACGAGGATGGACTGCTCGCCCGAGGCGGCCTCATAGCGACGGACGATGACGTCAATGTAAAGCGGATCGAGCTCAACGCCGCGGCACATACGGCCGGTTTGTTCGGCCGCGATCAGTGTCGAGCCAGAGCCAAGGAATGGGTCGAGGACGTTGTCGCCGCGATGCGTAAGATCGATGATCGCATCCCTGAGCATGGCGGTCGGCTTGACCGTTGGATGGTCTTGAAGGCCACGGCGGGAGTCCGAGCCGATCGAGGAAGCGCCGGGATAGATCCAGACGTTGGAACGCCAGCGGCCCTTACGACCGAGTTCGATATTGTTGATGTGCGGGGCGTAACCCTTCTTGAACATAGGCAGCAATTCGTGTTGCGAACGGTAGAGGCTCCCCATACCGGCGTTGGTCTTGCTCCAGACGATAGCATAACGCGCTTCGCCGTCGATCAGCTCGCCGTCAGCCCCGATCAGCAGCGGATCACAGAAGCCCAATCTTGCTATCGAAACGGCGACTTCGCGCACGTGAATGAGTTCGAGGCGGCGCAGCTTGGCCGCGGATGGCCGCAGGTCGCGCAGAGGAACATATTCGAGCGTCAGCGCAGGGAGAAGATCATTCCGGCGGGGATTTGGCCCTGCAACTTGCGATGCAGATATCATTTGCGCCCGATGGCGGCGGTTACGGGCCTGCAATTGGTGTCCGAGAGTCGTCGGCGGTTCGAGTTTCTTGCTGCGATCGGTCATGTTTTGCCTACAGAAATTCGTCAGACAGTTTATCGGGGTCGGAGGATGATTTTTTCAGGTTTGATTTGAATTCCCATCCATCAGGGCTGCGCCCGGGAGAAGACGAGCGAGCTGGCGACGCCATGCTTTGCCGAGTTGGGCAAGACTCGAAATTTGCACTATCGGAAAGCGCTTAGAGGCGGCGGTCTTTCTCTGGCTCGCCGCAAGAGTTCGTCTGAGATGATCATCGGCGGTTTCCAATTCCGGTCGATGAGCGCCTGGCTGACCGAGTCGCACTGATCGTCATGGCGGGCGCCGGGAAAGGCGAACAACTCGGCCTCGAATTCGGCAAGCCAAGGGGCGCGGCGCGGCAACAGGACCTGTCCCGCCTCAAATTTCGCCGAGGCAACGGCCATCCGGCTGATTTTGTCCCGGTCCGGTCTGACCGCGATCGCGCCGCAGATCATCCGCTTCAGTTCCTGGGCCAGCGAGATCCCCGTTCCGGCGTCCTCGATGAGTACGCGGTGCGCGCTGAACTTCGCCGCAAGCATCACCGCCGCCGCCTTCAGCGCTGGATAATCAAGCCGCGCGCGAAACACATCGATAAGGAAGAACTGGCGGCTGCGTGTCACCATCCAGGTCGTGCAGACGGAGAAGTCATTTTCCGGACCACCCTTGCTCGCCGTATCCCAGCTCTGAAGGATCATCAGGCGGTCGTTCTGAAGTGGTAGTTCGTCGTATCGTTGAACCCACGCCCGCTTGATCATCGCGCCGCCCGGCGGGGCGGGCGCTTGTTGATATTGGGCGGAAAAAGCGTCGCTGCCGAGTTGCTGCCGCAGAGACTCAAGAACCCACAGCGGCTCGCGCTCGGGCGACAGGACATCGCCGGCTTTGCGATGGTGCACTTCGGTCGGTGAGAGCCAGATATCTTCATCGATTTCAGCGATGGCCGGGAGATTCAGCACCGTCCAATCGTCAGAAAGCGACAGAACGAATCCGGCTAGGTCGTCGACGTGGACGCGCTGCATGACGATCACGATCGCCCCGGTGCGCTTATCGTCGAGCCTCGACATCAGTGTGTTCCGGAACCATTCGTTAGCGGTGCCTCGCCTGGCCTCCGACATCGCATCTTCCGGCTTTAACGGATCATCGATGATCAGAAGCTGAGCCCCACGGCAGTCAAAGTTCCGCGGTCTGCCCCGCACCGATCGCCGACGGAAGGATGTGTTCAGGCCTATCTCGATTATCGGCCATTCGCTCCACCACGATCCAAATTGTCGGGCAGATTCGAACATGAGCGACGACCGCAGTCTAAGATACTAATTCGGACGGCCGGCTGCTGATGGCGTCAGCGCGAGCGTTTTACCGCAGCCTTGGGTCGCTGTCGTCGGTGCGCTGACACCGGGCTGAAGTCAGGATTATCGAATTCTTCGCGCGTCGCCTGGGTCAATCGATCAGTGAGATCTTCGGCCTCCGGTGACCAGGTGAAGGCGGCGGGATTGAAGATCGATTGTGATTCAAGAAAATATTCGTGCGACGCCGAAGCGGCGGAGAGCTTCGGTCCGCGCAAGACCAGAACTCGGCGCCAAACAGCTTTGGCAATCCGTGCGACCTCCGCGCGCCCGGACAGATCGCCGGCAAGGCAATGCCGAAGTTCGCGTATGAACACGAGCCCCTCGAACAGCGGAAGTTCATCGAACACCCCGCTTATCAACTCGGTCTCGTTCATCGCCTCCAGAACCAG
>SCSF01000002.1 GCA_004298435.1 Beijerinckiaceae bacterium | reverse complement strand
CTTTCGCCCATTGTCCAATATTCCCCACTGCTGCCTCCCGTAGGAGTTTGGGCCGTGTCTCAGTCCCAATGTGGCTGATCATCCTCTCAGACCAGCTACTGATCGTCGCCTTGGTGAGCCATTACCTCACCAACAAGCTAATCAGACGCGGGCCAATCCTTCGGCAATAAATCTTTCTCCTTGCGGACGTATCCGGTATTAGCTCAAGTTTCCCTGAGTTATTCCGAACCGAAGGGCATGTTCCCACGTGTTACTCACCCGTCTGCCACTCCGTATTGCTACGGCGTTCGACTTGCATGTGTTAGGCCTGCCGCCAGCGTTCGTTCTGAGCCAGGATCAAACTCTCAAGTTGGATGAGAATTCAATCTGGCTAGTCACATTCATCTCTTGACGAGTCCCAAGCACATCCATTTTCGAAACCCGTTTCCAGGCTCGAAAACGACGATGTAACTTGAATAAAACGTGACCGCCAAAGTCTCTCTCAAGCGCTCGTCAAAGACTTGCGCTCCGCAAGGACCTCGCCGTCCACGTTTCTCTTTCTTCCGATTCAATTGTCAAACAGCAGGCTGCAAGAGCAGCGAGACAGCAAAAGAAGCGAAACGTTCTCTCCCCGGCTCTTCAGTCGGGTGGCTTTGTGCCCGAGAAACTCGAGAGAAGCGATCCGCGTCAGCCGCTCAGTAGCGGCGTCGCCGTCGATGGGTGCGTTATAGGTCCAGCCCGCTTGAACTGTCAACACGGATTTCGAAAAAACTTCACAATTTCGCTTTTGCGAAATTTTTCCACGCGATGCACTGTGCGGCGCATCAAGATGTTGAGCCGTAAGCCTCTTCGCGCACAAGTTATTCAAATCCGCGGCCAGTCCCGCAGCTTTTCGGCACCTCCAGCCGGAGGTTCAACCAAGCGGCTGCGGCAGCCTGTGTTTAATGATAAATCGTGTGTCTGTCGGATTATTCAAGACGCGCCGCGCGCATCGGGGCTTGAGCTGAACACGCAAACTGCTACGCCGCAGATGCTTTTGCCGGCTGGTGCGTCCTGCTGGATCTTCAGCGACGGCAAAATCGGCGACGAGGTGCAGTGTCTCGGCATCGCCGAAGCTTTGGGGCTGGCGCCGGAGCTCCGGCGGATTGCGCCGCGTCCCGCTTACGCCTGGGCGATGCCCTATGGGCCGATTGATCCGCGCGAAGCCCCCGGGCGTCCCGGCAGTCCGCTGACGCCGCCTTTCCCCGACCTGGCGATCGCCGCCGGACGCCGAACGGTCCCCTATCTGCGTGCGCTCAAACGCCTGTCGAGGGGCAAAACCTTTGCCGTCTTCGTCAAGGATCCCTACTGGAGCCGAGGCAAGATAAACCTCATCGTCGCGCCGGAGCATGACGGGCTGAGCGGGAGCAACGTGTTTTCGACGGCGACGCCGGCCAACCGGCTGCACGCATGGCGTCTTGCCGCCGCGCGGGAGAAGCCTGATCCCTCAATCGCATCCCTGCCCAGCCCACGCGTCGCTCTGATCCTCGGAGGTGATAGCCAGCATCACCGTTTCGATGACAAGGATATTCAGGCGCTAACGGAGATTGCGGCGCTTGTCCTGCGGCAGGGCAAGGCGCTGATGGTGACGCCGTCGCGGCGCACGCCGCCGGCGCTGATCGATTCGCTCGCCAGAACCCTCGCGGAATTGCCCGCCGACTTGCAGAAAAACGCGTTTTTCTGGAGCGGCGAGGGCAGCAACCCCTATGTCTCCATTCTCGCCCATGCCGCCGCGATCATCGTCACCGGGGACAGCGTCAACATGGTCGGCGAAGCTGTTGCGACGGGCGCGCCGGTCCATGTCTACGAGCCCGCGGGCGGGCACGCCAAGATCAGCGCCTATCTCGCGCGTCTCGAATCCCTCGGTGCAATCAGGCGCTGGCGCGGCGCGCTGGAAGAGTGGCGCTATCCGCCGCTCAATGCGACGCCGGAAATCGCAGAGGAAATCGCCCGGCGCTATCTGGCGTTTTGCGACCTTACAAAAATTTAGTCGGCCAGATGATCGTCCGCCACATATGCGCGCTGGGGCTATCGTCGAAGCCGAGGCCTTCCTCGGGCTGTTTGAAATTGCGGCCGATGATGTCGGTGAACGCCTCCATATCGACCACGGCCGCCGGATCGAAGGAATAAACGTCGTTCAAGGTGATGAGCCGCGCGGTCATGTAATATTTGTGGTCGCGCATCTTGCGATAGGCGGCTTCGACATAGGGCTCCGGCCGGAAGTCCTCGCCAAAAAATTGCACATAGGCTTCAGGGTAGGCGTAGCCGACCGATTCGTCGGGAAAGAAGCGCAGCACCTGATGCGCCCGTATAGCCCAGGCGATTTCCTCATCCACATAAGGCTCGAGAAGCTGCGCGCCCCAATAGCCGTGCTCGCTGCGGATGAAGCCGATGAAGGCGATGTCATGCAGCAGGCAGGCGAGCACCACCTTCTCGTTATGCCCGGCTTTCAGCGCCAACTGCGCGCTTTGCAGAAGATGCGTCGCCGGCGCGAAGCGATATTTGAAGAAATCGAGAAGCGTCGGCTTCTCGGGCATCGGCACCAGACGCGGGTCATCCCCCATCAACAGGCGTTTGCCGGCAAGGTCCGACGGCGAGAGATTTGGGAATTGCGTCGGATCAATTTCGCCGGATGTGTAAATGACTGATTTGACGACGAGCTTGTCGAGCGCCTCTGACATCGCATGTTCCAGCGTCTCCGCCCGCGAGAGCGAGTTTCGATGCGATGCGGTTTCGCCAAACTGCGGCATGTGCTTTTCCATCAGCGGCATTAGCGCTCCTCTCCCCGCTTGCGGGGAGAGGCCGGGTGAGGGGCGGAGGGATTAGCCTTCCGCTGTCAGATAGGCTTCGTTGAAATCCACAATTCCAGACATTGAAGCAAATCCCCTGGCCCCTCACCTTACCTCTCCCCATAAAATGGGGAGAGGGGCGGCAGACATCGTTCTCCAGCGATTGCCAGAGAACTGCCCTCAAAATTCCCAGTGCTGCGCACTCGAAACGAGGAAATCGCGGAAGACCTGAACGCGCGCGACGTTCTTCATTTCCTCTGGATAGACGAGAAAGCATTCGAGCGCCGGCATTGCCGCATGCGGGATGAGTTGAACGAGCCCGTCGCCCGGGAAATTCAGATAATCCGGCAGAACCGCAACGCCAACGCCGGCTTCAGCAGCCATTTGCAAGGCCGTGATGTTGTTAACCGACAGAGCGGCCTCACGCGGGTTTTTCGCGTCGCGGCCCGCATAGAGCAGCGCGTTCAGCTCGTCGAGAAAAGCCGCGCCGGTCGCGGCGTAAGCGAGCAGCCGATGCCTGTCGAGATCTTCGATCGTCTTCGGCTCGCCGTGACGCTTCAGATATTCGGCCGACGCGTAAAGATGATAGTGAACAGTGAAAAGCCGCCGCCGAATCAGATCCGGCTGCTGCGGCTCGCGCACCCGCAAGGCAACATCGGCCTCGCGCATGCCGAGGTCCAGTTCGTCATCGGTCAGCAGCACCTGAACCCGGATATCCGGGTAAAGCTCCAGAAACTGTCCGAGGCGTGACGCGAGCCAGTTGGTGCCGATGCCGAATGTCGTCGTGATGCGCAGTTCGCCATGCGGCTTGTCGTGGCTGTCGGTCAGCCGCGTCTGCACGGCATCGAGCTTCGCCATGACATCCTGAACCGTGCGAAACAGCAGGTCACCCTGCTCGGTCAGTATGAGTCCGCGCGCATGGCGGTGAAACAGCGGGACCTCAAGCTCCTGTTCGAGGGCGCTCACCTGACGGCTTACCGCCGATTGGCTCAGCCCCAATGCTTCTCCGGCGTGCGTAAAGGACCCGGCCGACGCCGCCGCATGAAAAATGCGCAGCTTGTCCCAATCCATTCTCAAAGCCCCTTCCCCCCAATGTCATTCGGCCGCTGCGCGATGATGCGCCTTCGCACTCAGCCAGCGCTCGGCTTCGATCGCCGCCATGCAGCCCATGCCCGCCGCGGTCACCGCCTGACGATAAATGTCGTCGGCGACATCGCCAGCGGCGAAGACGCCGGGCACATTGGTCGCGGTCGAAAACGGCGCCGTCTTGATATAGCCGTTCGGCTTCACGTCGATCTGGCCGAGGAAAAGCTCGGAGGCCGGCTTGTGGCCGATAGCAATAAAGACACCGTGAGTCGGCGCCTCGCGCATCACGCCGGTCTTCACATTTCGCAGCCTGACATGCGTCACGCCGGGCGGATCGCCTCCCCCCAGAATTTCATCGACGACGCTATCCCAGATGACCTCGACATTCGGCGTCTTGAACAGGCGTTCCTGCAAAATCCGTTCGGCCCGGAATGCGTCGCGGCGATGCACCACCGTCACATGACTCGCGAGATGGCTCAGATAGAGCGCCTCCTCGACGGCGGTATTGCCGCCGCCGACCACAACGACCGATTTGCCGCGATAGAAAAAGCCGTCGCAGGTCGCGCAGGCTGAGACGCCGTAACCCTTGAACGTCTGCTCCGAGGGAATTTCGAGCCATTTGGCCTTCGCGCCCGTCGCGATCACCAGCGCATCGCAGGAGAAGATCTTGCCGCTATCGGCATGCAGCAGGAACGGCGCGCGCGACAAATCCACCTTTACAATATGATCGGCGACGAGATTGGCTCCGACGTGCTCCGCCTGAAGCCGCATCTGCTCCATCAGCCAGGGACCCTGGATCGCCTCGGCGAAACCGGGATAGTTCTCGACGTCTGTCGTCGTCATCAACTGGCCGCCCGGCTCGAAGCCGGCGATCAACGTCGGCTCAAGCAGCGCGCGGGCTCCGTAAATGGCGGCCGTGTAACCAGCCGGCCCGGCGCCGATGATGATCAGTTTCGAATGAAGGGGAGCCTCGGCCATGAAAACCTCAAAAATGCGCAATGGAGCCGCGGCGGCAGCAAGCGCCACAGTCTTTTCGCTTTCCGCAGCAATCTATGGGCGGGATAGCATAGCCGCAAGCTTCGGCCTCCGGCGATGATGTCGCGACGAACAGGAACCGGGCGCGGCGAGCTTCGCGCCCATGCCAAACGCTCGCGCCCGTGCCAAACGATTGAAACGAGTTTCCCCTTGAGCCTTCCGACGCCGGCCGAAATCGCCGCTACCTTCTGCCGAAGCCTTGCGGCGGCGGCGCGCTATGATGCGCCCTTTCCGCATTTTTATGCCGATTGCCTGTTCCCGGAGGCGATAATCGCGGCGTTGGCCGATCTGCCTTTTGCTGCCCCCGCGAACAAACCTGACTCGGGCAAACGCGAAGACGTGAGCGGCCGGGTTTTCTTCGGAGCCGCGGAACTGGAGCGGTTTCCGGTAATGCGGAACCTCGCGCAAGCGCTCCAAACGCCCGAGGCAACGCACGCCATCGGCGCTTTTTGCGCCGCGCCCCTGCGCGGCTGTCATCTGAGGCTCGAATATGCGATCGACCGGGAAGGCTTCTGGCTCGCGCCTCATACAGACCTGGGTGTGAAAAAATTTACCTGTCTGATTTCACTAGCAAATTACAAATATCATGTGGATTTAGGAACCGATATTTACAACTCGGACAACAGACTTTACAAGCGCGCGCCCTTCCGCCGCAACGGTGCCTTGATGTTCGTGCCAAGCGCCGAAAGCTGGCACGGCTTCGCGCGGCGGCCGATCCACGGGCAGCGCAAATCGATCATCCTGAATTATGTCGGCCCCGACTGGCGCGCCCGCGACCAACTCGCCTTTCCCGACGCGCCGGTTGGCACCGAGTCATATGGACGGACGCCTGCCGCTCCTCTCCCCGTTTACGGGGAGAGGTAAGGTGAGGGGCCGGGGGATTTGCTTGCGACCTGCCGGGACTTTGAGTGGCCAATCTCCTCGCCCCTCACCCTAACCCTCTCCCCATCGCTGCGCTTATGGGGAGAGGGGATGACGCGCCCTCAAGGCCATTTCACCAATGGCGGCATCGAGGATAGAATCGAATCGACATTGCCGCCGGTCTTCAGGCCGAAGATCGTGCCGCGATCATAGAGCAGGTTGAACTCGACATAGCGGCCACGCTGGATGAGCTGCGCATCGCGCTCGGCGGCGCTCCAGGGTTTTGCGAAATTACGCCGCACGATCTCTGGATAGACAGCAAGGAAGCTTTCCCCGACATCGCGGGTAAAGGCGAAACCCTCCGCAAAGGCCACATCGCTCGAAAGATAATCGTAGAAAATACCGCCAATGCCGCGCGGCTCGTTGCGATGCTTCAAAAGGAAATAGTCATCGCACCAGGCCTTGTAGCGGGCATAGTCGGCGACCTTGTGGCGTCCGCAGGCCGCTTCGAAAGCCGCGTGAAACGCCTGCGAATCGGGGTCGCCCTGTGTGCGTCGCGCCGCCAGCATGGGGGTGAGGTCCGCGCCGCCACCGAACCACGCCTTGTTGGTCACGACGAAGCGGGTGTTCATATGCACCGTCGGCACATGCGGATTGAGCGGGTGAACGATCAGCGAAATCCCCGACGCCCAAAACCGCGGATCCTCCTCTGCGCCCGGAATCTGTTTGGCGAATTCCGGCGCGAAGCTGCCGTGAACCGTCGAAACATGGACGCCGGCCTTTTCAAAAAGCCTACCGTGCAGCATCGCCATCGAGCCGCCACCCCCGTCCGCGCCTGAAGGGTCGCTGCGACGCCAGCTTTTTGTCTCAAACTGGCAGGGCTCAGTAATCTCGCCGTAAGGACCGGGGCATTCGGCCTCAAGCGCCTCCAGCCCCGCGAGAATTTTCGTCTGAAGCTCCTCGAACCATGCGCGGGCCTCCGCCTTGTGGCGTTCGAGATCGTTCGTCATGCTCATGCTGAAAGCTCTTCCCGAACTGAAACTGCTGCCTCGAACCATGAACATGGTCTTCTGGCAAATAAAGGGGGATGGGCGCCGCGCGGCGTTTTGGTGCCGCTGGCACTTGAAGTCCCACAACGCTATGCCGACTGGTCTGCCGGGTCGGCAAAAAGGCAAGCTTGATGACAGAGCATAATAATCAGCATCTCACAGGCCGCGCCGTCCTCGGGGCGACGATCGGCAATATGCTCGAATTCTACGATTTCATCACTTACAGCTTTTTCGCAATCCAGATCGGCCACACCTTCTTCCCTGCGCGCAGCGAATTCGGCAGCCTGATGCTCTCGCTCGCGACCTTCGGCGCAGGATTTCTGACACGGCCCATCGGCGGGCTCGTCATCGGTCTCTATTCCGATCGCGCGGGACGCCAACCGGCGATGATCCTGAGCTTCGCCATGATGGGCGCGGCCATCATCGTCCTGGCATTGACGCCCTCTTACGCCACGATCGGCATCGCGGCTCCCATCATCGTCATCATCGCGCGCATGGTTCAGGGCTTTTCGCTCGGCGGCGAGGTCGGTCCCACCACCGCCTATCTGATGGAAGCCGCCGCCATCGACAAGCGCGGTTTTGCCGTTTCCTGGCAGCCCGCGAGCCAGCAGATCGCCGCAACGGCAGGCGCTTTGGTTGGTGCCGGGCTTTCGACGGTGATGAGCAGCGCGGCGCTCGACGCCTATGGCTGGCGGATCGCCTTTCTTATCGGCGCGATTACCCTGCCTTTCGGCCTCTGGGTCCGCAGCGGCATGCCTGAAACTCTGCATCTCGACGAGCCCGCCCCGGTTGCAATCGAAACCGGCAGCGCAAAAGCCATCCGCGCGCGCGATTATTCACGCATCATCATCCTTGGCCTGCTCATTCTGGCGAGCGGCACAATCATTACCTACGTCACCGATTACATGACGACCTATGCCGAAAACACCCTGCATGTTTCGACGAGGCTCGCCTTCACGACCACAGTTGTCAGCAACGCAGTCGGCATTGCCGCCGCGCTTTATGGCGGCTGGCTCGCAGACCGCGCCGGGCGATGGTCGATCATGGTCTGGCCGCAACTCGCCGCGCTTTTGCTGACATATCCGGTATTTGTATGGATCGTCGATGCGCGCAGCGCCTGGGCGCTGCTCGGCGGCTTCGGTTTTCTCGCCTTGATCGGCTCGATCCCCTACAGCGCCTTTTATGTGGCTCTGGTGGAGGCCCTGCCGAAGCCGATTCGCGGCAGCACCTTCGCAACCATCTATGCCGTCGCCATCGCCGCCTTTGGCGGCACAGCGCAACTCGTCGTTGCCTGGCTCATTCATGTGACGGGCAATGCCCTGGCCCCCGCCTGGTACATGCTGTTTGCGACCGCTGTGGGTCTCGCCGCCATGATTATGATGCCGGAAACGTCCCCCGCGAAGCTTAACAAGGCGCGCGAGCGGGCATGAAGAGGCCGGTTATGACCGGATCTGCCGCAGCGCCTCGCCGATCACCATTGCGGCGGCGACGGCGACATTGAGGGAGCGCATCTTCGCGCGCAGGGGGATCACCACGCGCGCATCGGCGGCGGCGTGAACGCTCTCCGGCACGCCCGCTGATTCGCGCCCGACGAGAAGAATGTCGCCCGGCGCGTAAGTGAAATCACAATAGCCAGCGTCGGCTTTGGTCGTCAGCAGCACGAGCCGCCGCGACATGCTTTTGCGCCAATCCTCGAAGGCCGCGAAATTGAGATGGCGCGTGATGCTCACATGGTCGAGATAGTCCATGCCCGCTCGGCGAAACGCCCGGTCGCTCACCGGAAAGCCGGCAGGCTCGATGATCGCCGCGTCCAATCCGAGACAGGCGCAAAGCCGCAACAGGGTTCCGCAATTCTGCGGAATGTCGGGCTGGTAGAGGGCCAG
>SCSF01000026.1 GCA_004298435.1 Beijerinckiaceae bacterium | reverse complement strand
TCAGGATCGATAATCGCCGTTGATGGCGACATATTCCTTCGTGAGATCGCAGGTCCAGACCGTCGCCTGCCCTTTGCCAAGGCCGATATCGACGCGAATGCCGATTTCCGGCTGCTGCATAATCTCTGAGACTTTCGCCTCGTCATAGCCGGGATCGCGCATTCCCTTGCAGGCGACTCTGATGCCGCCGAACCAGATCGCCAGCCGATCGCGGTCCGCCGGTTCGCCGGCCTTGCCGACAGCCATTACGATGCGCCCCCAGTTGGCATCTTCGCCCGCAATGGCCGTTTTGACGAGCGGCGAATTGGCGATCGAGCGCGCAATCTTTTTGGCGGAGGTGTTCGATGCTGCGCCTTCGACAGTGATCTTCACGAATTTGCGTGCGCCTTCGCCGTCCTTCACAACCTGATGCGCAAGGTCCAGGAGAACGGACTGAAGCGCCGCCTTGAACGGCGCAAGCCTCCTGTCTGATGCGCTTTCGATTCTCGGCGCACCGCGGCCCGCTGCCGCGCCGGTCGCAAAAAGCAGCAGCGTATCGGAGGTGGAGGTGTCGCTATCGACGGTAATGGCGTTGAAGCTCGTCTCGACGCCCTTGCTCAGCATCGCCTGCAAGGCGGCGGCGTTTATCGGAGCATCTGTGAAAATAAAGGACAGCATCGTCGCCATATCGGGCGCGATCATTCCGGCGCCTTTCGCCATTCCGGCGATCGAGATTTCGACGCCACCGACTTGCGTCCTGGCCACGGCGACCTTGGGATAGGTATCGGTGGTCATAATAGCTTTGGCGGCGTCAAGCAGCCCGCCCGGAGCCGCCGCAGCAGTCAGCTTTTCGAAGTGGCCTTCGAATCGTGTCGCGTCGAGAGGTTCGCCGATCACGCCGGTCGAAGCGAGGAAAATATCATTGGCGCGCAGGCCCGCTGCGTTGGCCGCGAGTTTGGCCGTAAAGGCCGCCGCCTTCGCGCCTGTCTTTCCGGTGAAGGCATTGGCATTGCCGGAATTGACGACAAGCGCCCGCGCCTTGCCGGAAGCAAGCCGTGCCCGACACCATTCGACCGGCGCCGAGGGACATTTGGATTTGGTGAAAACCCCAGCGACCTCGGTGCCCTTGTCGAACAGGGCCAGCATGACGTCGGTTCGTTCCTTGTAGCGTATCCCCACCGCGCCTGTGGCGAAGCGCACGCCGCCGATCGCGGGAATCTCAGGCAGGGATTTTGGGGCAAGCGGGGAGACGGCAGGCATCTGTGTCGAACCGGACATGGGAGCATCGATTGCAGAATGGAGCGGGATGAACCCTCTCCCAGAGGAAGAAGGTGGTCGGCGGACGCCGACCGGGTGAGGGGTTACAGTGGTTGTAAGTGTCCCAAGACCGAAACCCCTCATCCGGCTTGCTTCGCAAGCCACCTTCTCCCACTGGGAGAAGGAGTTGCGCCCAATCTTCGATGAATCGATCGCCGAAATTAATTGGGGGTCTGGTCCTTGGAGTAACGCAGGCTCAATAGCCGATTGTCGGGGCCAAGTCCCGGAAAAGTTGATGTCGCGATCCGGACCGCGGACCTCCGGTCCGCAAGTCGCGTTTTCTTCACGCGAGCCGGAAGCCACTTCGCTTGAAAACGCGATAGATGAGCACGAAAAAAACCCGCCGGGGTCGCCGGCGGGCCTTTTGAAACGAATCGCGTGGAGCGATCCTATTTGCTGGCAGGAGCGGGAGGCGTGCTCGCCTTCGCGTCCGGCGTGGCGGGTTTCGCCGCATCCGGTTTGGACGCGTCGGTCTTCTGCGCGTCGGTCTTTTGCGTATCGGCCTTTGGCGCGGCTTTCTGAGCCGGGGCGGGCGTTTCCGCCGCGACGCCGAACCGTTCGATCTTGGCGCCCTTGCGCAGTTCCGAGATCATTTCGCTTTGCGCCTTCTGCACGACGTAGCGCGTCACCTGCTCCTTGACCTGATCGAACGGAGGAAACTTCGTTTGGCGTTTGCCTTCGACCTGAATGATGTGCCAGCCGAACTGCGTCTTCACCGGATCCGAAATCTGGCCCACTTTCAGTTTGAAGGCCGCCTCGGCAAATTCCGGCACCATACGTTCTTTTGTAAACCAGCCCAGATCGCCGCCGTCGGCCGCCGAATCCTTCGAAACTTCTTTCGCCACCTTGGCGAAATCTTCGCCGCCCTTGATCCGCTTCAGCGCGGCTTCGGCCTCCGCCTTGGTCGCGACGAGAATATGCCGGGCGTGAATTTCCGTCTCAGGCTTGCTCGCCTTGGCGGCGGCATCATAAACCTTGTGCAGCGCGGCGTCGGTCGTCGCCTCCTTGGCGACCTTGCTGAGGAGGCTCTGCATCAGCAGCTTTTCGCGATAATAGGCGAGCTTCTCGGGGAAATCCGGAGTCTGATCGAGCTTGTCCGCCTTCGCCTTCTGGGCCACCAGCTCACCATCGATCAGATAATCGAGCAAATAGGCGTCGCGCGCCTTGCCCTTGAGCTGCTGCGGAATGCTTGGACCAAGGTCTTCATTGGCGATTTTCAGATCGGTGTCGGTAATTGCCTTGCCATTCACCTTGGCAAGCACAGTGGCTCCGGCCGACGAGACCCACACGACAGCGGGCGACAAAGAGCTAAAGGCGAAGGCCAAACCGAGGGTGCAGGCGCGCAAGGCTTTCATATTCGACATGCGGGGAGGGCTCCGGGGGGACACAAAATCGCGAGACACTAGCATCTCGCCTCCTGCGCGGCAATTCGGGCTTAAATGTGCCTGGCAACCGTCCGGTCAGGCAAAATGCCGAAAAAACCCGTGGCTCCCGTTGATTGACAAGCCTTGCACCCCCTCTTATCTCTCCGGCAGACCAAGCGCCGATTTGACTTCTGCGCCATCGTAATCATCGCCATTCATCATAACCGATGCCTTGCGATCCAGGTCGGATCGGCCGCCGGCTTCGGCGCATGAGGCGACCGGTGCAAAATCGGCCGGAGTTTGGTCGGCGTTGCTGTGGTTCAATAGAGATAAGCGGGCACGCGGCGTTTGCTTGAACTCCGCGTTTTGTCGAAGCAGCCGGCCTGAAATTCGAGGCTTGGTCGCTTCTTCCCTCAAGTCTCAACATGAATTTGCGGGGGCGTTCCCGCGCGTCTGCCTTCCGTCGCGGCTGGACAAGAAAGGTTCCTTGAATGTTGGGCACCATCGCCAAGCGAATTTTCGGCTCGTCGAACGAGAGACGGCTGAAGACTTACCGGCCGAAGGTCGCTGCCATCAACGCGCTGGAACCTGAGCTCCAGCGCCTGAGCGATGAGGAGTTGCGTGCCAGGACGGAGACGTTCCGCGCCGCAATCGCTGAAGGCGAATCACTCGACAATCTGCTTGTGCCGGCTTTCGCCACCGTCCGCGAGGCGGCGAAGCGCGTGCTCGGGCAGCGGCATTTTGATGTTCAGCTCATTGGCGGCATGGTGCTGCATGAGGGCGCCATTTCGGAGATGCGCACGGGCGAAGGCAAAACGCTGGTGGCGACGCTCGCCGCCTATCTGAATGCGCTCGCCGGCAAGGGCGTCCATGTCGTCACGGTGAACGACTATCTCGCCACCCGCGACGCCGAATGGATGGGCCGTGTCTATCGCTTCCTCGGTCTCACCGTCGGCACGATCGTTCATGGCAAGGAAGACGCCGAGCGGCTCGAGTCCTATGCCGCAGACATCACCTATGGCACCAATAACGAGTTCGGCTTCGACTATCTGCGCGACAATATGAAATATGAGCTCGCGCAGATGGTGCAGCGCGGTCATGCCTTCGCGATCGTCGATGAGGTCGATTCAATCCTTGTTGATGAGGCGCGCACGCCGCTGATCATCTCCGGTCCCTCCGACGACAAGTCCGATCTTTATAATTCGGTCGACAAGCTCATTTTGCATCTGCGTGATGAAGACTACGAGCTTGACGAGAAGCAACGCACCGTCAATCTGACCGAAGCTGGCAACGAGCACATAGAAGAGCTTCTGGCTTCAGCGGACCTTCTGGAAGAAGGAACGCTTTACGATGCGGCCAACGTCACGATCGTTCATCATGTGAATCAGGCGCTGCGCGCCCATAAATTGTTCCAGCTCGACAAGGATTACATCGTCCGCAACGACGAGCTGGTGATCATCGACGAGTTTACGGGCCGCATGATGCCCGGCCGGCGCTATTCGGAGGGATTGCATCAGGCCCTTGAGGCCAAGGAGCATGTCACCGTCCAGCCGGAGAACGTGACGCTCGCCTCGATCACCTTCCAGAACTACTTCCGCCTTTACACGAAACTCTCCGGCATGACCGGCACGGCATCGACCGAAGCCGAAGAATTTGCCGAGATCTACAATCTCGACGTTATCGAGATTCCGACCAATCTTCCGGTGCAGCGCCTCGACGAGGATGACGAGGTTTATCGCACGGAGGAGGAGAAGCTCAACGCAATCGTTGCCGAGATCGAGGGCGCGAACGCGAAAATGCAGCCCATGCTCGTCGGCACAACGTCGATCGAGAAGTCAGAGCAGCTTGGTGAATTTCTCATCACCAAGGGCTATCGGCAGATCGACTTCTCAGAGCCGACGGCATTGCAGAAGCTTTATGCAGCGGCGCGATCCGGCAAGCCGTCGCGCCTGTTCGCCGTGCTCAACGCGCGCTTTCACGAGCAGGAGGCTTACATCGTCGCCGAGGCGGGCGTGCCGGGCGCGATCACCGTCGCCACGAACATGGCGGGCCGCGGAACCGACATCCAGCTTGGCGGCAACGTCGATATGCGGATTGCGCATGAATGCACCGATATGCCGGAAGGTCCCGAGCGTGAGGCGAAGGAGGCGGCGATCCGGGCCGAGATTCTGGAGTTCCGCAAGCTCGCGAAGGAGGCCGGCGGCCTCTACATCGTCGGAACGGAGCGGCATGAAAGCCGGCGCATCGACAATCAGTTGCGCGGCCGTGGCGGCCGTCAGGGCGACCCTGGGCGCTCGAAGTTTTTTCTTTCGCTGCGTGACGATCTGATGCGGATCTTTGGGTCCGACCGGATGGATTCCATGCTCGTGAAGCTCGGCCTTCAGGAAGGCGAGGCGATCGTCCATCCGTGGATCAACAAGGCGCTGCAAAAGGCGCAGCAGAAGGTAGAGGCGCGCAACTTCGACATCCGCAAGAACATCCTGAAATACGACAACGTGATGAACGACCAGCGCAAGGTCGTCTTCGAGCAGCGCCGGGATATGATGGCGCAGGATTCGCTTGAGGAAATGGTCACGGATATGCGCCATGATTGCGTCGAGGATCTCGTCTCGCGCTGTGCTCCGCATGAAGCTTACCCCGAGGCATGGGATGTCGAGGGCTTGGCGCAAGGTGGCGAGACGATGTTCGGCATAGAGCCGCCCTTTGCCGATTGGGCCAAGGAAGAAGGCATCACAGACGAAGAATTGCAGGAACGCGTTTTGAGCGCTGCCGATGCCGCCTATGACGAGCGGGTCGAGAAGAACGGCGCGGAACTGATGCGCTATGTCGAAAAGCAGGTCGTCCTGCAATCGCTCGATCATCTGTGGCGCGAGCATCTCATCATGCTCGATCATCTGCGGCAGGTCATCGGCTGGCGCGGTCTGGCCCAACTCGACCCGTTGAACGAATATAAGTCCGAAGCCTTCGAACTCTTCAACGAACTGATCAAGCATCTCCGCGAAGAGACGACTTCGCAGCTCAATCATCTCGAGTTCTCCTACGAGCAGGATGTGCCGCCGCCCTTGCAGCCGGCGCAGTTTGAAGCCCTGCATCCGCCAGCGGAGGCGCTCGCGTCTCTCGCTCAGGAATTCGGCGGCGACATGGGTGCGCAAGGTTTCGCTGCGATTCCCTCTGCAATGCCGTCGATGCCGGCCAGGGATGCGGCGGGCAAGCCGCTGCGCGATACGAACGATCCCACCACCTGGGGGAAGGTCGGTCGCAACGAACCGTGCCCCTGCGGATCGGGGAAAAAATACAAGCATTGTCACGGCGCGATCGGATAGGATTTCAACTTAAATGACGTGCCCGACCAACCCTTTCCCACAGGGAGAGGGTGGTGCCGTAGGCGCCGGTGAGGGGTTTCCGTCGTCATAAGTTCTGGAAAATCGTAACCCCTCATCCGCCCCGCTACGCGGGGCACCTTCTCCCAATGGGAGAAGGAGAGTGGCACAAGCCAAATTCCTCCCGTTCGCGAAATGCGCTAAGCCAGACCGATGACCGGCGCGACCAACGGAAAGCACGAGCAGGCGGACGAGCGGATCGCCGACGTGCTTGTTCCGGTCGCGATCGATCAGGCTTACAGCTACCGCGTTCCCAAAACACTCAGTCTCGCCGCGGGCGATCTGGTCGAAGTGCCGCTCGGCACGCGCATGGCGCTTGGCGCGGTGTGGTCGCTTCGCGACGGGCAAGGCAGCAATCTCAAAGCCATTGCGGCGCGCTGCGATTATGCGCCGCTCAGCGGCAATCTGCGCAGCTTTATCGATTGGGTCGCGCGCTGGACTCTGGCGCCGCGTGGCATGGTGCTGCGCATGGCTATGCGTGCGCCCTTTGCCGCGACGCCGGAGCCGATCCGCATCGGGATCCGCCGCGCTGGTCCGCCGCCTGCGCGGCTGACGCCTGCCCGGATGCGCGTCCTGGCGGCTCTCGAAAGCGGGCTTGCCTTTCAAAAAGCTGCGCTCGCCGAAGCTGCCGCCTGTTCGGCGTCCGTCATCGACACGCTTGTCGATGAAGGCACACTTGAGACGATCGCCTTGCGGCCGGAGCCTGTCGCCGTGCCGTGCGATCCGGATTTTGCAACGCCGGTGCTCGAAGGGGATCAGGCGAAAGCCGCCGCCGCGCTCGCGGCTTCCGTTGCTGCCGAAGATTTCTCCGCCACGCTGCTTGAAGGCGTCACCGGATCTGGCAAGACGGAAGTTTATTTCGAAGCCGTGGCGGCGGCTTTGCGCCAGGGACGGCAGGCGCTGATTCTGATGCCCGAGATTGCACTGACGGCGCAATTCCTCGATCGTTTTGCAGCGCGCTTCGGCACACGCCCCGCCGAATGGCATTCTGCCGTCAGTCCGCGCAAGCGCGCCCGCATCTGGTCGGGTCTGGCGCAAGGCGAAATCAAGGTTGTCGCCGGCGCGCGTTCCGCTTTGTTTCTGCCCTTTGCCGATCTTGCGACGATCATTGTCGATGAGGAGCACGAGGCTGCCTATAAGCAGGATGACGGCGTTTCCTATCATGCGCGCGATATGGCGGTTGTACGCGGACGCATCGAAAAAGCTGCCGTCGTGCTTGCTTCGGCGACGCCCTCGATTGAATCGCGCGTCAACGCCGAGCAGGGCCGCTATGCGCATGTGAGGCTTCCGGCGCGCTATGGCGGCCGCGCCATGCCGGCGATTGCGGCGATCGATCTGAAGCGCGAAGCGCCATCTCGCGGTAAATGGATCGCGCCGACGCTCGCCGTCGCGATGAGCGAGACTCTGGAGCGGGGCGAGCAGGGGCTTCTGTTTCTCAATCGTCGTGGCTATGCGCCGCTCACCCTCTGCCGCGCGTGCGGCCACCGCTTTCAATGTCCGAACTGTACCGCCTGGCTGGTCGAGCATCGCTTTCGCCGCGCGCTTGTCTGCCATCACTGCGGCCATATCGAAAAGCGGCCCGAGCATTGCCCGGAGTGCGGCGAATCCGAACTCACCGCCTGCGGTCCCGGGATCGAGAGACTTGCCGAGGAGGTGGCGCTGCTCTGGCCAAAAGCGCGCTGCCTGACGCTTTCCTCCGATTTTCCTGGCGGCACGGAACGGCTGCGACGCGAACTCGATGCCATCGCAGACGGCGCGTGCGACATCATCATCGGCACCCAGCTTGTCGCAAAGGGCCACAACTTTCCGCTGCTCTCGCTCGTCGGAGTGATCGATGCGGATGTGAGCCTTTCGAGCGGCGATCCACGCGCCGGTGAGCGTACTTTCCAACTGCTGCAACAGGTGACCGGCCGTGCCGGACGCTTCGATGCGGCGGGCAGGGCTTTCGTCCAGACATGGCAGCCCGATCATCCGGTGATCCGCGCCATTCTCTCGGGCGATGCAGAGCGCTTTTACAGCGAGGAGACAGAGCAGCGCCGCAGAGCCGGTCTGCCGCCCTTCGGACGTCTCGCCGCATTGATTGTTTCGGCGAAGGACCGCGCCACGGCGGAAGACCATGCGCGTGCGTTACTGCGTACAGCTTTCGCCCTGCCGCCCAATGCGAAATGGAAGCTTGCAGCGCTTGGCAGCCTGCCGGGCGAAGATGAGATAAGTGTGCTTGGTCCGGCGGAAGCACCCATCGCCGTCGTTCGCGGTCGGCATCGTTTCCGGCTTCTGGTGCGCGCGCCGCGCAATGCGGACTTGCAGGGTTTTCTGCGCGCAATGCTCGCCACGGCTCCGCAGGAGCGCGGCAGCGTGCGCGTCGCAGTCGATGTCGATCCGCAGAATTTTATGTGAGCGGGACGAGGAACCGCTCAGAAAAGCATGAAACCCGGAAGTCTCGATGCCTTGCGATCGAAAGTCAGCGTCTCGGGGCAGCCGGCTTTGGCTGCAAGCTTCGCGATGAGAGCGTCGCTGAAAGAACCACGCCCCTCTTTAAGATCTATCATAGCTGCGAAGACAAGCTGTTCGTGCTCGATCACAAAGACGTCGCTTTGCAGCATTCGTTCGATGATTACCGAGAGGTCATGTGGGGTTACGTCATAGAGGCGGCCCAGCACCCAGACCAACTCGACCATGACGACGACACTGATAAAAGCCAGATTCTCTTCGCTCAAGCTGGATTCTATGAGCGCGTTCGCCTTCCGTGATTGAGCTGGATCATCCTGTGCAAAATAGCGAACGAGGATATTGGTATCGAGCCCGATCATCTACGCCGCGTGAGCTTGAAATCCTCCGATGCGCCCAAGGCGATTGCCTCGTCCATGTCCGAAAGCGTCGCGGGCTTGCGCCGTTTTTTTACGATCCCGCGCAAAGCGGACGCTGGAATCTTCGGCAAGAGAACAACCGTACCATCCGGATGAATGAAAAACTTGACGTGATCACCTGGTCCCAATCCGAGATGGTCACGCACCGCTTTGGGGATGGTCGCCTGTCCTTTGGTGGTGATTGCAGATTCCATGACGGAAGCCTCATTACATATTTGTAGAAGTAATACTTTCTGATTGCCAGGTCAATCGATCTCCGCGCGGATTCAAATCATACCTCTTGTCCCGCCAGCCCGCGTTTTTTCAAAAGCGGCTCCGGCGCAGGCGCGTGACCGCGAAAGGCGAGATAGGCTTTTTGCGCATCGGTTTTATTGCCAGCCGCATAAACATGTTCGCGCAGTCTCTTCGCGACGCCCGGATCGAAAATGTCGCCTGCCTCGACGAAGGCTTCGAACCCATCGGCGTCGAGCACTTCCGACCAGAGATAGGAATAATAGCCCGCGGCATAGGAATCGCCTGAAAAGACATGGGTGAAATGCGGTGTGCGATGGCGCATGACGATGCTTTTCGGCATGCCGAGTTTCGCGAGAAGATCGTTTTCACGCGCAACGATATCGAGATCCTTCGAAGGCCTTTCCTTATGCAAGGCGAGATCGACGAGCGCCGAGGCGGTATATTCCACGGTCGCGAAGCCCTGATTGAACTGCCGCGCCGCGCGGATCTTCTCGATTAGAACGTCCGGCATCGGCTGATGCGCGTGGTAATGCAGCGCGAAGCTGCGCAAAATTTCTTTCTGCTCCAGCCAATGCTCGAAAAGCTGCGATGGAAACTCGACGAAATCGCGTACGACATTGGTGCCGGAGAGAAGCGGATAGGTGACATCCGATAAAAGCCCGTGCAACGCATGTCCGAATTCATGGAACAACGTGCGGGCATCGTCGAAGCTCAGGAGACAGGCTTCGCCCGCCGGCGGCTTCACGAAATTCATAATGTTCACGATAATCGGCAAAACCGCGCCGTCGAGCCGTTGCTGCTCGCAATACTCGCTCATCCATGCGCCGCCGTGCTTCGACGGCCGTGCGTAATAGTCGCCGATGAACAGCGCGACGGGAGCACCGTCCGCGCCAGTCACCTCGAAGGCGCGTGCGTCTGGATGATAGAGCGGCAGATCGGGCCGCTCCCTGAACGAAAGACCGAACAATTTTTCCGCGGTGAAGAACGCCGCTTCGATCATTTTATCGAGCTGGAGATAGGGCTTGATTTCCGATTCATCGAGGTCGAAGTCGCTCTTGCGCCGCTTCTCGGCATAGTAGCGCCAGTCCCAGGGCGCGAGGGTGAAGTTTGCTCCCTCCTTCGCCACGGCCTCTTGCAGCGCGGCCTCTTCGCGCAGCGCAAGAGCACGCGCCGGCATCCAGACTCTGTCGAGAAGGTCCTGCGCCGCATCCGGCGTCTTCGCCATCGAATCGGCAAGGCGAAAATCGGCGAAGCTTTCATAGCCGAGGAGTCGCGCCTGTTCGTCACGAAGCCGCAGCGTCTCGATCGCGAGTGCGCGATTATCGGTCGTTCCGCCAGTTTCGCCGCGTGCGGTCCAGGCCCGCCAGATCTTTTCGCGCAAGTCTCGGCGCTGCGACAGTGTGAGGAATGGCTCGACGCTGGAGCGGCCAAG
>SCSF01000025.1 GCA_004298435.1 Beijerinckiaceae bacterium | reverse complement strand
TCACACCACCACGGTCAGCCGCTTCGCTGCTCGCGTAATCCCCGTATAGAGCCAGCGGCTTCTGTGCTCGCGGAAGGCGTAGCTCTCATCGAAGAGCACGACATCATCCCATTGCGAACCCTGCGCCTTGTGGACGGTGAGCGTATAGCCGTAGTCGAACTCGTCCGAATTGCGCCTGAGCGCAAAGGGAATCGTGTCCTCGTTGCCGGTGAAGAACTCCGGCAGCACGCCGATGCGCAAGGGCTTGTGCGCCGCGTCTTCTTCCGGCACGACAGTAAAACGCAGCTTCTTCTGGCGTATCGGCGATGCTGTCGCAACGGTCCAGAGCGAGCCGTTGAGCAGGCCTTTCTTGGCATTGTTGCGCAGGCAGACGAGCTTGTCGCCGGGCTCCGGCATGAGGCCCTTGCGCTCCGTCAACTGGCGCATGCGCTGATTGTAGGATCGGCGCGTCTTGTTCAGCCCCACGAGAATCTGATCGGCCGATTTGACCCGCTCCGCGTCGATTTCATCGCGGCGGATAACTTCTGTCTCGCCGTATTGCCCGACCGCGAGCCTGCCGCCTTCGCGCACCAGCATCGACAGGCGGATGATCGGATCATCCGCCGCCTGACGATGCACCTCTGTCAGCATCATGTCCGGTTCGCATTCGGTGAAATAGCCCGCGCCTTTCACAGGCGGCAGTTGCGCCGGGTCGCCAAGCACCAGAACCTTCTTGCCGAATGAGAGAAGATCGCGGCCAAGCTCTTCATCCACCATGGAGCATTCGTCGATGATGATGAGGCTTGCTTTCGCGGCCGGGCTTTCCTCATTCAGTTCGAATGTCGGTTCCTCTGTGTCGGTGTCGCGCGCGCGATAGATGAGGCTGTGGATCGTGCGCGCGTTCTCGCAGCCCTTGGCGCGCAGAACCAGCGCCGCCTTGCCGGTGAAGGCGCCGAAGACAGTGTCGCCCTTGCATTCGCCCGCCAGCGTGCGCGCAAGGGTGGTTTTGCCGCTGCCGGCAAAGCCGAACAGGCGGAAAACCTGCGCGTCCTTGCGCTTCAGCCATTGGCCGGCCGCTTTCAGCGCGGCTTCCTGCTGCGGCGACCATGTCATTGCGGCTCGACCAAAGGACGGAAGACTTCCACCAGTCTTTCGTAGATGGGCCGCTTGAAGGGCACGACGAGTTCGGGCAGGCGTTCGAGAGTTTCCCAGCGCCATGCGTCGAATTCGGCATGCGCGTCGCCCGCCGGATGAGCGATGTCGATTTCGTTGTCCGCGCCATCGAAGCGCAGCGCGAACCATTTCTGCCGCTGGCCTTTATACACTTTGTGCCCGCGGACCATGCCTCCCGGCACATCATAGCGATACCAGTCCGGCGCTGTGCCAAGCAGGCTCGTCGTGACGACATTGGTTTCTTCGCGCAATTCGCGCAGCGCCGCATCGTAAGGATCTTCGCCTTCGTCGATTCCGCCTTGTGGCATCTGCCAGATATGCGCCGGGGCATGATTGGCAGCCGGCGTGATTCGCCGCCCGATGAAGACGAGGCCCTCGCGGTTCAACAGCATGACGCCCGCGCAGGGGCGATAATCGGAAAGGTCATCCATCAACGTTACGCTTGCGAAAGGAGGAGGGGAGGGAAGCCGGCGCACGGATAGCTAGCACATAACGCTCTATTGCGCACGGAAGACGCGGGTGGGGTGAGCGGTTCCCGCTTCATTGCTTGCGTCGCGCGCCTGGACCTCGATGCGAACGGCGGCGCTGAGAGGGATCAGCGTGATTCCCTGCGCCGTGGCGGCCTGCGCATATCGCGCGAGGTTCTGCACGCTTCCCGGCAGATCGCTCACCATGCCGATTGCGGTTCCCTGGCTGCGCGCAAGCGCCTCGAGTTTCGTGAAATTCCCATCCATGAGATCGCTGCCTTGCGCATCCAGAATGAGATCGGCGCGGACTGCGTGCAGGCCGACTTCCGCTGCCGCTGCGAGGCCGGTGCTGCGCGCCGAGGAACCATCATCGATGTAGAACAGGCCACGCTGCCCGATTTCGCGCAGGACTGGCTTCAAGACTTTTGCGTCGCTTGTGAATTTGCCGCCGAGAAAATTTGCAACGCCGGTGTAGCCCGTAAAGCGGCTGAGGAGCCAATGCAGATTGTCGGTATTTTCCGCAGCAGTCGCGCTTGCAAGAAGCGTATGCGGGCCGGGATTGGTCTGCGGATAATCGATCGGCTCCATGGGCAGTTGTAAAATGACTTCGTGCCCGGCGTCGCGCGCCTGGGCGACCTTCGCCTTCAAATCTTTTCCGTAAGGCGCGAAGGCGAGCGTTACTGTGCCGGGCAGACTGTCTATCGCGGCGGCGGTTGCCTTGTCGCTGAGGCCGACGCCGCCAACGATGAGCGCGATGCGCGGCGCTTTCGCGGCAGGCGCCGGGCGCGCATAGACCTCGGATGGGCGCGCGCCATCGCTGCCCACGCGCGGCAAAAGCCCATAGCGGCTTTTTTCGACGAGTCGCGGATCAGGCGCGGGCGCGAGCCTTTGCGCCAGCACCTTCGGCACATCGATGATGACGGACCCGGGCGCCTGCGCGCCCCCGCTGCGCACAACCTTGACGCCGCTTCTTTGCTCGATCTCAGACGCCGGGGCGTCTCCAGCGGGAAGCGCGATCGCGCCTGTCGCTGCGTTGGAGGTCGCGGCGGTGGTGGCTTTTGGCGCAGTCGGCTGTGCGGGCGCAACCGCTTTTGCCGGCGTGATCGCGGCGACGACATGCGGCTCGCCGCCCATCGGATCGCCGCGCCATTGCAAAAAAGCGCCGCCACCGATCAGCAAAAGTCCCGCGGCGCCGAAGAGAACGGGACGCAAGGGAATGGCGCGCCGGGGCTTCAAAGGCTTTTGGCCCAGAGGATCGTTCAGGTCGTCGCGCGCCGGCATGCCGGAGTTCCTGTTTCGTCGCAAGGCTAATTCGCACCCGCTGGAGGGCACGGGCGCGAATCAGCTCAGGAACCGAATTCTGTATATGAGAGTAGAGGAGATCAGCACGCCGCGGAAGCGGGGCTGCGGCCGATTCCAAATCAGCTCGTCATGGCCGGGCTGGCACATGCGGTAGATCGGCTGAATCGAAACCAAAACGATTTGGGCCATGGCGACAAAGCCGCCACGGCCCAACTTTAATTGCGACAAACCCTCGAACTTACTGTTTGTTGGCGGGCGGGGTCGACGTCGCCGGAGGCGTTGCCTGATCGGGGGTGGACGGCGTAGCGGGCTTGTCAGCCGGGGGTGTCGCCGGCTTGTCTGCGGGCGGTGTCGCCGATTTATCCTTCTGCTCTGTAGACGGCTTGTCTGCGGGCGGTGTGGCAGGCTTGTCGGCCGGCGGGGTCGTCTTTTTGTCATTATCCGCCGGAGGCGCCGCCTGCTTGTCTGCCGGCGCGGCCGTGTTGGCAGCGCCATTCGTTTTGCCTGCCGAATCCTTTTTGTCGCCCTTCTTGGGCTGCGCATAATTCTCTGCCCGCGTCACGCCGTGCAACAGATCTTCGGCTGCAAGCAACTGCTTGTCCTTCTTCGGATCCGGCGGAACATAGGCTTGCGAGCCGTGATACTCGATCTTGCCGTTCTTGAGATGGCCCTTGAGCGAGGCTTCGCCCTCCGTCTCGTCCTTGCCCTTGAGGGCCGCTGGCACGTCCTCCAGCACCACCACGTCAGGCTCGATTCCCTTGGCCTGAATCGAGCGGCCTGAAGGCGTGTAGTAGCGCGCCGTCGTCAGACGCAGCGCGCCATTGCCCTGGCCGAGCGGAATGATGGTCTGGACAGAGCCTTTGCCGAACGAGCGCGTGCCGAGAATGATGGCGCGCTTGTGATCCTGCAAGGCGCCGGCGACGATCTCGGAGGCGGAGGCAGAACCGCCGTTGATCAGAACGATCATCGGCTTGCCCTTCGAAAGATCGCCCGGGCGGGCGTTGTAGCGCATGGTTTCGTCGGCGTTGCGGCCGCGCGTGGAGACGATCTCGCCACGATCGACGAAGTCGTTGACCACTGCGATCGACTGATCGAGCAGACCGCCTGGGTTGTTGCGCAGATCGAGGATATAGCCCTTGAACTTGCTGGACGGAATCTTGGACTGGAACTTCAGGATCGCCGCGCGGACGCCTTCGGCTGTCTGCTCGGTGAACTGGGTGATCCTGATATAGCCGATATCGCCATCATCGACATGCGAGCGGACCGATTTGATCTGGATGATCGCACGGGTGATCTTGATGTCCTTCGCTTCCTTCTTCGGTCCGCGCAGGATTTTGAGTGTTATGGTCGTGTTTGGCGCGCCGCGCATCTTGTCGACGGCCTGGTTGAGCGTCATGCCCGAGACGGCTTCGCCGTCGATCGCGGAGATGATGTCACCGGAAAGAATGCCTGCCCGCGCGGCGGGCGTGTCGTCGATAGGCGTGACGACCTTGATGAGACCCTTGTCCTGGGTGACTTCAATCCCGAGGCCGCCGAATTCGCCGCGGGTCTGCACCTGCATGTCGCGGAAGCTTTTCGCGTCCATATAGCTCGAATGCGGATCGAGCGAACTCAGCATGCCGTTGATGGCCGCCTCGATCAACTTCTGATCGTTTGGTTTCTCGACATAATCGGCGCGGATCTTTTCAAAGACGTCACCGAAAAGATTGAGGCTTCGATAAGTGTCGGACGCGGCCGCATGGGCGGATACGCTCGAAAAAAGCCGCGTCTGCGTGCCCACCAACATAGTGGAAGCCCCCAGCGCGGCGCCGACCAGTACCAACGAGATTTTGCGCATTATCCGCCAACCTTTTGCACGTCCGCTTTCGCCCACCACGGGCTCGGATCGATCGCCGCCCCATCCTTACGAAATTCGACATAGAGAATTGGCTGCGTCGAGCCTATGGCGATGGCCGCAGCTGTCTTGGCCGATCCATCGCCCATAGTGGCGACGGGTTCGCCCGCGAGGACAAACTGACCAACTTCTACATTGATCCGTTCCATTCCGGCCAGAACAATATAATAGCCTCCGCCGGTATTCACGATCAAGAGTTGTCCATAGCTGCGGTAGGGACCCGAATAGGCGATCCAACCGTCGCTCGGCATAGAGACAACGGCGCCGGGCCGCGTCGCGATGAAAAGGCCCTTCTCTGTGCCGCCGAAACCATCCGACGCTCCATAACCCTTGAGCACAGTCCCCGCAACCGGCATCGACAGGAGATGTTTGGCATCGGCGAAGGCTATGGCGGGAGCAAGGCGGGCCATGTTTTTGAATGGCGAAGCGCTGTTTTTTGTTTGGCCACCGTTTTCGGCTTTGGCGAGTTTGCGCGCTGCGTCGGCCTGCCGGGCCGCTTCGGCGGCGCGTGCGGCGGCGGCGACCTCCTTTTCAGTCTGCGCGATAAGCTGGCGGAGGCTCGTTGCGTGCCGGGCAATATCGCCGGCACGCTTGCGCTCGGCCGCAAGAGCCTGCTTGGCGGTTCCAAGGGAAGCCTGGCGCGCCGCGATCAACGCTGAGAGTTTTTTCTGCTCGACATCGAGATCGGCGATCTGATGGCGCAGGGAATCCCTTTGGCTGGCGATTGATTTGTGCAAGCGGACAAGTTCGGAAAGATCGGCTGCGAGGGCATCCGCCTCAGCCCGCATCTTCGGCAGGACGGCGCCGAGGAGAATCGAACTCCGCACCGCCCGCAACATGTCTTCGGGATCGACGAGCAGCGCCGGCGGCGGATTAAGACCCATACGCTGTAGCGATGCGAGAACCTGAGCAATCACGGCTTTGCGGCTTTCGAGCGAATGCCGCGCGGCGGCTTCGGAACCGGTCAGCGCATTGAGCCGATCTTCCGCCGCGCTGATCTGGGACTCGGCCGTATTTATGTGGGCCGTTGTGCTGATCAGAGCGGCATTGAGACGCGCCCTGTCGTTCCGCAGAGACTCGATCTCCGCTTCAATCTTGCGGCGCTGCGTATCCGAGGCGCTGAGCGTATCCTGGAGGCCGCGCAACTCGGTGCGCTGCTCATCGAGCGCCGGATTGCCCGGAGACGTGGCTGGCGCCGCCGGTTTTTCACCGGATGTGGCAGGTGGCGACTTGGGCGACGCCTGTTTGGGCGCTTGTTGCGCGACGGCGGGCAAAAGCCAGACGCCGGTCAGCAGGACCGCGAAGAAACAAACAGGAAATCCGCCGCGTTTCGTCATGCCTGCGCCGCTGAAGCGGTAAAAGAATCGGACCTGGAACCTGGAGTCATTCCGCTCCTGATGGAATCGGAAGCGCGGCTCCGTTTAGCTTGTTTTGACGCGTATGCTTAACGCGAAGCGGAAGCTGCTTCGCAGGCAAACGCGATTATCCCGGCATTTCGCCATAAAAGCGGTGGATGGAGACAGCCGGAGACTCAGGCACGATGGTAAGGGTGCCCCGCCAGAACGGTGAGTGCTCTGTAGATTTGTTCGGCCGCCATGATTCGCGCAAGCTGATGCGGCCAGGTGAGGTTTCCAAAGGCGAGGCTGAAGGCCGCCTCGGAACGAAAATCGGCGTCGAACCCATCGGGACCGCCGATCAGAAGCGCAAGGTCATTAGCGCCCGCGTCGCGCAGGCGGCGGAATCTCTCCGCAAATTGCGGGCTTGTCATGTTTTCGCCGGCCTCATCGCAGGCGATGAAGCAACCGGAAGAGATGCCAAGCCCGGCCATGAGCGTGCGAAGCGCTTTCGCCTCTTCCCTTTTGCGGTCCTGCGCGCGGCGTGCCTTGCTTTCCTCGATTTCGTGCATATCGACCGCGCTCACGCCAAGGCTCCGGCCAAGGTTGCGGGCGCGGTCCAGATAATGGCAAGCAAGTTCCCGTTCGCGGCCGGCCTTCAGCCGCCCGATGCAGACAAGATGAAAACGCATGAGCGGCGTCCCGGCGGCTGTCAGCCCGCCTGGTGCTCACCCGGCCGGTCCCGGCCCCACATCTTCTCAAGGTTGTAGAACTGGCGCACCTCGGGACGGAAGAGATGGATGATGACGTCTCCGCCATCCACCAGAACCCAGTCGCAGTGCGGCAATCCCTGGATCCGCGGCGCTGGCGCCCCCGCTGCCCTGAACGCCTTCATCACATGCTCAGCCATCGCTCCGACGTGAACGTTGGAGCGGCCGCTGGCGATGATCATTATGTCGGCGAGGGTCGTCTTGCCTTGCAGATCGATCGTGACGATGTCCTCGGCCTTTGCGTCGTCGAGACAGGCGAGAACGGCTTGCACCAATGACCCGGCTTCCGGCTCTGCCGAACCATTCACCGGGGGAGGCGGAAAAGCGACCGCCTCGCGGGACATTGTGGGTATCAGTGCTTCGATCCTCTTACAGAACCGGGCGAAGCCGGCCGTCTGAAAACATGGCGTAAATTGGCGGATTTTTCAATTGCCCGGCATGTAGGAAAGCGCGGACGGCTCATCCAGACACGACTTTTCCCATGAATCCGCTGTAACGTTTAAGCTGACTTGCCCCATTAACCACCTGTCTTTCGGAACAGGTTCCAGATAAGCGCCGACCTGTTCAAGCCGGAGTTGCGGAAGGCCTTGCGGCTGTGCTCGCCGGCTTTTTTTCCTTTGGAGATTACATGCCCGCCGCGTTGGATGCGGGCGAATTCGACCGGCGCCTTGCAGCCCTCGTACCGTTCGAAAAGTGCATGGGATGCTTTCCTGGGTCCGCGATGCGGAAACTCGGCTATCGCCTTGCGGGGGCCGCAATTGGCCGCCTTCGCGAATGCCGCCAATGTCTGCTCGATCGGCGAAAGCGGCGGTATGGCGCCAGCGGGCGTGGCCTTGCTGCCCTCATGGGCAACGTGCCGGCTGGCGGTGTGCGCAATCAGCAGAAATCCCATCGGGTGCGTCGGATGACAGTTTTCGACGAGAGGCGCAGGCAGCGCGTTCAGGAGAATTGCCGCGCCGGCGAACAGGCTTGAATGTTCGCAGGCCAGTTGCAGCGCCATGGATCCTCCAGAGGCGGAGCCGACAAGAAAGATTTTGCGCTGGTCGGCGATGCCGTCTGCGACAAGCTTGGCAATGAGATTTCTGACAAAAAGCGAATCATTTTTGCCGGCCGCGTCAGACGAGATGTTCCATTTGCCGCCCGGTGTATCCGGATAAACGAACACCGGTCCGGCGGAGCGCATGTCCCTTTCGAGACCCAGTTCGCGCCTGATTCGCGCGCCATGATCCTTGCCGCCGTGCAGGACGACGACGAGCATCCGGCGATCTTTCTTCAGCCGCCTGTGTTCGATGATCAGTGCGCTGCGGGTATGGCCGCCGCTCTTGATCGAAATGCGTCCGGCGAAAGCCGCGGCGCGCTGCGGCAGCCCGGTGCAAGCGAGGCCGAATGCGGCGAGACAGAAAACGAGCAGGCGGATTTTTCTTTCGGTCATGGCGCCGCTGTTGATGGGCTTGGCTTGCGGACGGATGGTGCGGCTGCAAGGCCGTGCTTTGGATCGCAAATCTGGTTGCTGCTGTGGCGTGATGGTCCCCTGTCAGCTTGCGATATCGCTTGACGCACTGTTCCAGCTTTCCCGCCGTATGCAAACCGCAATCCGTGCGTCGCGCACCGATAGACGAAGTTGCGAAGCGCATGGCCAAAAGCGTTACAACAACCGCCGCTTCAGTGAAATAGTCTTGGCACGCCAACTATAGATGTGCCAGCGTGTTGAAATTCTTGCTATCTGCGATGATTTGCGCAGCCGACAGGCTCATTGCATTTCTTCAAATCACGCTATTACTGTCCGGCGCTGCCTTTGCGTTTTGTCGAGCAAACTTTCAGGCATCATGTCGTCGCGGCCTCTGCGTTTTGGCCAGCTAGGCGCGTCGCTGCGTGCCTGATATGAGGGCTTTGGCGAGGTTGTGCGTTTGGGATCAGATCGGGCGGAAGGGGTTTTTGAAGGGTGAAGACGGATGAATGAGATCATCGAGAAGCGGCGTCCCCTGTCTCCGCATCTGTCGATCTATCGGCCTATGCTGACGATGGTTATGTCCATCGCGCATCGCATGACCGGCGGCGCGCTCTATGTCGGGACCTTGCTGCTCGTCTGGTATCTCGTCGCGGCAGCTTCCGGCGAAGGCGCTTTCGCAGCAGTGTCCTGGTTCATGGGTTCGATTCTGGGGCAACTCATTCTCCTCGGATTTACATTTGCCTTGCTGCATCACTTCTTCGGCGGCGTGCGACATTTCATATGGGACATGGGATATGGCTTCGGCCATCCGATGCGCGAGTGGCTGGCGTGGGGAACGTTAATCTGTAGCGCGACTTTCACGGTGGTTATTTTCGCCGCCGCGCATTTCCTGAAGTAACAGCGGGCCTTCTATTTTTGAGGTTCGCTTCGATGCGTGTTCGGCCAACTTCCAGGGCGCCGGATGCCGAGTGTCTGTTTGATAAAGGGCGGTATGCATGGCTCACGGAATCATCGGAGATAACGTCCCGGTACGCGGCACGACGCGGCGCGTGCGTTATCTCGGCGCGGCCAAATCCGGCACGCGTGATGTCTGGCTGATGCGGCTGACGTCGGTGGCGCTGCTGCTTCTCGCAATCGCCTTCATCTGGATCGTCCTCACGCTTATCGGCAAGGATCTGGCGGGCGTGCGCGCCGTCTTCAGTCACCCGCCGGTGGCGATTCTGATGCTGTTGTTCATTCTGGCCAGCATTGTCCACATGAAGCTCGGCATGCAGGCGATCATCGATGATTACGTTCATTCCATGCATCTCAAGGAATGGGCGCTGATCGCGAACATATTTTTCTGCATCGGCACCGGCGTCGCGGCTGTCTTCGCTGTGCTGAAGCTCGGCGGGCTCTGAGTGAGACCGGGCATGCGGACTGGATTTTGCGGGAAAGGTTTAACGCAATGGCATTGAACGGTAAGGCGAATGGCAAAGCGGCCGTGGGTACACTCGGCGCCGCCTATCCGATCACCGACCATGAGTTCGACGTCGTCGTCGTCGGGGCGGGCGGCGCGGGCTTGCGTGCGATCGTGGGCTGCTCGGAAGCGGGTTTGCGCACGGCTGCGATCAGCAAGGTTTTCCCGACGCGCTCGCACACGGTCGCGGCGCAAGGCGGCGTTGCCGCCTCGCTCGCCAATATGGGTCCGGATAACTGGAAATGGCACATGTACGATACCGTCAAGGGATCGGACTGGCTGGGGGATCAGGATTCAATCGAATATATGTGCCGCAGTGCGCCTGCGGCGGTTTATGAACTCGAGCATTGGGGCGTCCCGTTTTCCCGCACCGAGGACGGCCGGATTTACCAGCGCCCGTTCGGCGGCATGACGACGGATTACGGCAAGGGCGCACCGGCGCAGCGCACATGCGCCGCAGCAGACCGCACCGGTCACGCCATTCTGCACACGCTCTACGGACAGGCGCTGCGCCACAACGCAAACTTCTTCGTCGAATTCTTCGCCATCGATCTCATCATGGAAGGCGGACGCTGCCGGGGCGTCGTCTGCCTGAAGCTGGATGACGGAACGATCCATCGCTTCCGCTCGCAGCTCGTCATTCTGGCGACCGGCGGTTACGGCCGCACCTTCTTCTCGGCGACTTCGGCGCACACCTGCACAGGCGACGGCAATGCAATGGTTCTGCGCGCCGGCCTGCCGTTGCAGGATATGGAGTTCGTGCAATTCCATCCGACCGGCATTTACGGCGCCGGGTGTCTGATCACCGAAGGTGCGCGCGGCGAGGGCGCCTATCTCACTAATGCCGAGGGTGAACGCTTCATGGAGCGTTATGCTCCCTCGGTGAAAGACCTCGCGCCGCGCGACATGGTTTCGCGCGCGATGACGATGGAAATCCGCGAAGGCCGCGGCGTCGGCAGGAACAAGGATCACATCTATCTGCATCTCGATCATCTCGATCCGAAGATGCTGCATGAGCGGCTTCCCGGCATCTCCGAGAGCGCCAAGATTTTTGCCGGCGTCGATCTGACGAAGGAGCCGATTCCCGTCATACCGACCGTGCATTACAACATGGGCGGCATACCGACGAATTATCGTGGCGAAGTGGTGATCAAGCGCGGCGATGATCCCGATGTTGTGGTGCCTGGCCTCATGGCGATCGGCGAGGCCGCCTGCGTTTCCGTGCATGGGGCCAATCGTCTCGGCTCGAACTCGCTCATCGATCTCATCGTTTTCGGACGGGCCGCGGCGGATCGCGCCGCGGAGGTCGTGACGCCTGGCGCGAAGCAGCCGGAACTTCCGGCTGATTCCGCCGACATGGCGCTCGGCCGCCTCGATCATTTCCGCTATGCCAAAGGTGGCATTCCGACTGCCGAACTTCGTCTGCGCATGCAGAAGGTCATGCAGAACAATTGTGCGGTCTACCGCACCGGAGAGACGCTCGCCGAAGGCGCAAAGCTCATCCATGAGGTGTGGGACGCGAAGGACCAGATTTCGGTGACGGACCGTTCGCTGATCTGGAACAGCGATCTCGTCGAAACGATGGAATTCGATAATCTCATCGTGCAGGCGGTCGTCACCATGATTGGCGCGGGCAACCGGACGGAATCGCGCGGCGCGCACGCGCGCGAGGATTACGCCGACCGCGACGACAAGAACTGGATGAAGCACACGCTTGCGTCGGTCGATGCGGAGCGGCGGACGGTCTCATTCGATTACCGCCCCGTGCATGGCTATACGCTGACGAACGAGATGCAATACATCGAGCCGAAGGTGCGCGTTTACTAAGGAAAGCTTCCTCATGGCGGTGTCTCGAGGCAAGGGGCATCTCTGGAGCGCTTGACGCCTCCCCTTCGAGACGCGAGCTCCTCAGGGTGAGGGCTTCTGGAAGAATGTGGCGGCGTGAAGCTGCAAGGTCGAGGAATATCACATGGTCGAATTTGCACTTCCCAAAAATTCCAAAGTTGGCACCGGCAAGACCTGGCCGAAACCCGAGGGCGCGACAGCCACGCGAGAGTTTCGCATCTATCGCTGGAATCCCGACGATGGCGCGAACCCCCGCATCGATACCTATTACATCGACAGGGATGATTGCGGACCGATGGTTCTCGATGCGATCGTCTGGATCAAGAACAAGATCGATCCGACGCTCACATTCCGCCGCTCGTGCCGTGAAGGCGTCTGCGGTTCCTGCGCGATGAATATCGATGGCACGAACACGCTCGCCTGCATAAAGCCGATGGACAGCGTCAAGGGCGCTGTCACGATCTATCCGCTGCCGCATATGAATGTCGTCAAGGATCTGGTGCCGGACCTCACGGTTTTCTACGCGCAGCACGCTTCGATAAAGCCCTATCTGCAAACGACGACGCCTGCTCCGGACAAGGAGTGGCGTCAGTCTCCGGCCGACCGCGCCAAGCTCGACGGACTTTACGAGTGCATTCTCTGCGCCTGCTGCACCACGTCCTGCCCGAGCTATTGGTGGAACGGCGATCGTTATCTCGGCCCTGCCGTGTTGTTGCAGGCCTACCGCTGGATCAGCGATTCACGCGATGAAGCCAAGGGCGAAAGGCTCGATGAGGTGGAAGATCCGTTCCGGCTTTATCGCTGCCACACGATTATGAATTGCGCGAAAGCCTGCCCGAAGGGCCTCAACCCGGCGAAGGCGATCGCCGATATCAAGGAACTTATGATCGAACGGCAAATCTGAAGCGTGGCTTTGGCGATTTGCCTGCGGCGCTGCTGCGGCCTATAAGCCCGGCATGTTTCGCAGTGCTTGCCTCGCCCTCGTCGCGGCATTCTGGTGCGCTTGCGCCAGTGCTGCCGGGCATCATCCGGCGCAGCGGCCGCACCCGAAAGCGATCGATGATCTTATCGCGCATTATGCGCATGTGCATGGCGTGCCGGAGCGGCTCGTGCGGCGCGTCGTTGAACGCGAAAGCGGCTTCAATCCGCATCTCATTCACAGGCGTTTCTACGGTCTCATGCAGATAACGCCCCAATCGGCCCGTACAATGGGTTACAGGGGGCCGGCCAGCGGGCTGCTCGATCCTCAGGTCAATCTGGCCTATGGAGTGCCCTATCTTGCAAACGCCTACAAAATAAGCGGCGGCAATGAAGAGCGCGCCATTCGTCTTTATGCGTCCGGCTATTATTATGCCGCAAAGCGCAAGCATCTGCTGGGAAGCTTGCGGACTGCCGATTCCCCATCTCTCGAACCGCCGCCAGCGCCACCGCCTGCACCGGCGCCGGCTCCGCAGCCGCCCAATCCGGTGCAGCAATTGCTGCGGGTCCTGGCGGCTCCCATTGCGGCGGTGGCGCGGCCATAGGGGTTGCGAGGGGCGGGCCGGCATAAATTTTGGGATTCTCGCCTTTCGTATTTTGTAACCCCTGCATTTTGGATTATGCGCATGGGCGGGGCATGACACCCGTCCGCCCATGGAGTGCCTCGGGCGGCTTGCGCCAGCGGCGAGCCGGCAACAAGAGTGAGAGACAAGATCGATGGCGAATGTGGTGGTTGTCGGCGCTCAGTGGGGCGACGAAGGAAAGGGAAAGATTGTCGATTGGCTCTCGCTCGAGGCGGATGTCGTCGTTCGCTTTCAGGGCGGACACAATGCCGGTCATACGCTCGTCATCGGCAATCAGGTCTTCAAGCTCGCGCTTCTGCCCTCGGGAATTGTGCGACCGGGCAAACTCTCGGTGATCGGCAATGGCGTCGTTCTCGATCCCTATTATCTCGTCAAGGAAATCGACAATCTCAGAAGCCAGGGCGTGACGATTACCCCTGAGAATTTCAAGATCGCGGAAAATGTTCCGCTGATCCTGTCATTGCATCGCGAACTCGATGCCTATCGGGAAGAGGCGACCGCCGAGGGGGTCAAGATCGGCACGACGAAGCGCGGCATCGGCCCGGCCTATGAAGACAAGGTGGGGCGGCGCGCGATCCGGCTGATGGACCTTTGCGAGCCGGATACGCTCGATGAAAAGATTGCACGCCTGCTCGCCCACCACGAGCCTTTGCGCCGCGGGCTCGGGCTGGCGCCTGTCGCGGCATCCGCCATTCGCGACGAACTGATGACGGTCGCGCCGAAAATTCTGCCCTTTATGGACGCGACCTGGGATCTTCTCGAAACCTTGCGCCGCGACGGCAAGCGCATTCTTTTCGAGGGTGCGCAGGGCACGATGCTGGATGTGGATCACGGCACCTACCCATATGTCACCTCGTCGAACACGGTGGCAGCCAATGCGGCCAGCGGATCCGGCCTTGGCCCGAAGGGGATCGGCTATGTGCTCGGCATTGCCAAGGCCTATACCACGCGCGTCGGCGGCGGCCCGTTTCCGACCGAACTCAATGACGAAATCGGCCAGATGATCGGCGATCGAGGCCATGAATATGGCGTCAATACGGGGCGGCGGCGGCGCTGCGGATGGTTTGACGCGGTTCTCGTCCGGCAGGCCGTCAAGACTTCGGGAATCGATGGAATCGCGCTGACGAAGCTTGATATTCTTGATGGATTCGAGGAAATCAAAGTGTGCGTCGGCTATCGGCTCGACGGAGCGATTCTCGATCGTCTGCCGGCAAGCCAGGCGATGCAGGCTGCGGTCGAGCCCGTCTACGAGGTGTTTCCCGGATGGCAGCAGACGACGCAGGGAGCGCGATCGTGGGGTGATCTGCCGGCGAAGGCGGTCAAATATGTTCGCCGCATCGAGGAGTTGATCGAAGCCCCCGTCGCGCTGCTTTCGACGAGTCCTCAGCGCGAGGACACGATTCTGGTTCATAATCCTTTTCAAGATCGCTAATGGGGTGTCTTCGCGGCATTCGGCGGCTCGAATCCTGGCGCAAGCCGTGGAATTGCGCGCAGACGCTCGCGAGGCCCGGCACAATGGCTGAACGTTAGATGGCTGAATATTACCCGCTGCTCGCCAAGGCCGTCGCCGGCATTCCGAATTCCACGCCGGAAATGCGGCGCGCCGTCTATGAACGGGCGCGCAAGGCGCTGCTCGCACAGTTGACCAATCTGACCCCGCCGATCCCTGAAAGCGATATTGCGCGCGAGACGCAGTCGCTTGATGAGGCCGTTGCACGTCTCGAGGCGGAACTGGCGGACTCCGGGGGCAAGACCGCCGCGCCTGCGCCTGCGGCGCCGGCAGACGAGCCGGCAGCGAAGGCAGCGGCCCCGAAGATAAGCCCCCCACTGTCGCGGCCGATGAGGCCCCCTGCGCCCGGAGCAGGGGGGGCTGCCGCACGGCCTGTTTTACCGGCCAGGCCCAAAGCTTTCGAAGCCAAACCTTTCCAGGCCAGGCCTTCCGAGCCCAAACTTTCGGACCCCAGGCTTTCGGAGGCCAAGCCTGCTGCTTCGTCTTTTGCTGGTTTGGCAAAGCCACAAGCGTCAGCTTCGCCGCAACCTGCACCAGCGTCCGCCGCCGTTCAGGACAGCGCCGCGATCAAAACGCCAGAGCCCGCCGAAAGCAAAGCTCCAGACGCCAAAGAGCCCCAGGATCAATCTGTCCAGAGGGCAGAAGCCGAACCGTTTAGTGACAGTTTCGAGGCCATGACGGCGGACGCGCAAAGATCGCGCTCAGAAGGTCCGCGTATCTATGTGCCGCAGGCCGCTGCTGCGGATGATGCGCGCACGCGGTTTCGGCTTTGGGTCGTCGGTGGAGTTGTCGCGCTCGTCGTCGCTATCGTCGCAGTCGCGGCCTGGGGCCTGCGCGATCGGCCTGGCGAGATCGCCAAGCTGAAGCCTGCGGCTACGGCGCAGAGCAAAGATGGCGGCAAGATCGTCGCGCGCATTGGTGGTCCCAAGCCATCGGAGCCGGCCAGCGCTGCTGCGCCAGCGCAGCCGCAAGCTCCAGCCAAGCCCGCCAATACTGCTGCCGCAGGCGCGGCGCCAGCCAGCGCGGCCGCACCAACTGCGGCTGCGGCAGCACCTGCCGTCAAACCGCCGAGCGCAGGCCAGACCATTGCCGTTACGCACCGCGCTGCCTTGCTCGTCGCCGTTCCGAATGAGCCGACAAAGCCGAAGGTCTATGTCGGCACGGTGGTCTGGCGTCTTGATAACGTCAGCGCCGGGCCGGGCCAGCCGCTTGGCACGGCCGTTCACGCCGAGATCAACGTGCCCGACGACAAGATGAAGGTGTCTCTGACGCTGGCAAGGAATACCGATCCGAGCCTCGACGTTTCGCACACCATTACTGTCGTCTTCAACGTTCAGCCGGATAGTCCCACCGGAGGCATAAAGCAGATCAATGCGCCGCAATTACGCGCGGACGATACTGCCTATGGCCAGTCGCTTGCCGGTGTGCCGGTGCCGATCATGGCCAATTCCTTCCTTATCGGGCTGACACGCGGCGACTCCGAGAAGACGAATCTCGATCTGATCAAGCAACGCGCCTGGTTCGACATTCCGATTCTTCTCAGCAATGGAAGCATCGCCAAGCTGACCTTTGAAAAGGGCGTCTCCGGTACGCGCGTAATCGACGAGGCCATTGCCGCCTGGCAGGGACAAGGGCAAGCGCAGGGGCATTAGGGCGTTTTCAGATGAAGCGGCTTCCGGTTCGCGTGAAAAAAACGTCAGAACAAATAAAATAGAGCCGCGGTCCTGATGCTTCGGAACTGCAACGGCTCTCGCGGCTGACGCTGCGTGCGCAGCGGCGCTTCGCCGTTTTTTCGACTCGATCAATCGGATATTGGCATTCAGCCTTTTTGGCCTGCCTGCCGCGCATCCGCGCGAAAGGAGGCGCCTGGCGTGAAAACGCCACAGCAACTCATTGCAACGAGCGGCATGCAATGCAAAGCTGTTCAGTCCGAAAATTGGCGGAATTTTATTGAACAAACCGGTCATGCAGCCGGTTTTCCCCCGCCAGATCGGAGTGACCTATGCCCAATTTGCCTAAAATGATTTTGCAATTTCGTTTGCCAACGGCATGCGGCCACGCCGCTGCGGCGCATTGAGAGATATTGCCCATGCTCAAAACCTTCACGCTCGTCCTCGGCATCTTCTTCCTTGGCCTCACGCCGGCTCTGGCGAAGGAGAAGGCGCATGCGCCGGCGGTGGCGCCGCCAGAGCCCACCACGACGCAGCGCGTCTTCGACATTACACGCGACGGCAAGAAGATCGGCACCGACATCATCGACATTGTGAAGGATGGCAAAACGACGACGGTGAACTTCACGACGCATATTTCGGTCGTCATCATGTTCATGGAAGCCTATCGCCTGGACCATACGGCGGTTGAGACATGGAACGATGGGAAGTTCGTTTCCTACACGGCGCAGACGAACGACAACGGCAAAAAGCACACGATATCGGCGACTCTCACCGACAAGAAATTCGATCTGACGGTTGACGGAAAAGACCAGGAGTTGCCGCAGCTCGTGCTTCCGGCGACCTTGTGGAACACGGACTTCATCAGTGCGACCGAGCTTTTCGATCCCGACAAGGGAACATTGCTATCCGTTGAGGTGAAGGATCTCGGCGAGCAGGCGATCCGCCAGCATGGCAACACCATCCAGGCCGAACACTACAGGATCAGCGGTGATCTGAAGCGGGATATCTGGGTCGTCAACGACATTCCCGTGCGAATCAAATTGCTCGGCTCCGACGGCTCGAAAATCGTTTCTGATCTGCGCGAATGAGGTTGTCCTTAAGCGGGCTGCGGATCTCTTTTGGCAGGGCTGGCTGCGCCGCGGCGCTTTGCCGTCGGATTTGGGCTTGTCGGGGAACCGAAATCGCTTCTATATGCACCCGGAATCGGCCGCGGGCTGAGGCAGGCGGCTCTGTCTTCACATATGCACGGGCACGATGCGATGGCTTTTGCGGATAACGAAACAACTGGCGGCGCGCCGCAAACCCGCCGCGATTTTCTATATCTCGCCACGGGAGCTATGGGACTTGTTGCCGCAGTCTCCACGCTGATCCCGCTCATCGATCAGATGAACCCGGACGCTTCGACGTTGGCGGCGGGCGGCCCGATCGATGTTGACGTCACGAAGCTGGAGCCCGGGCAGAACGTCATCGTGCGCTGGCGGGCGCATCCGATCTTCATCATGCGGCGTTCGGAGCAGTTGCTGAAGACTTTGCAGGACCCGGCGGTGGTCGCACGCCTGTCGGATCCCAATTCGACGGTCCATCAGCAACCGCCTTACGCACAAAACTGGCATCGTTCCATAAAGCCGGAATATCTCGCGCTTGTCGGCATTTGCACGCATCTTGGGTGCATTCCGCAGGCGTTCCCGAACAAGAGCGCCACGACACCCACGGCAGATTGGCCGGGAGGGTATTTCTGCCCCTGCCACGGTTCGAAGTATGATCTCGCCGGGCGGGTCTACAAGGGTGTTCCCGCGCCGTACAATTTACCGGTGCCGCCTTATCGCTTCGTCGGCGACAAGATTTTGCGTGTCGGCGAAAATCCATCTGGCGAAAGCTACTCGCTCGATTCCGTTACGCAGATCTGAACGCGCGATCCAGGCTGTCGCCGCAATAGTATCTTCGGCGAAGCTGGCTTCCGGTTCGATTTGCGCCGCGTCTTGGGAAGAGCTGGTCTGGAACGCCTGCCGGAGGAGTGCGTTGGCCCTTCTGGCGCTGGGGCGTATTCCGCTTGTTTTCGCGCTCAGGTTGATTAACCTGAGCAACCGCTGTCCCATTTGTCGAGTGAGGCAGACTCGTCGCGCCGGACTGCCGGCTGGTTCACCATTGAGCCGGCGGTCATCAATGGCACGCCTTTCGGATCCAATGAAGGCGAGGAATTGAGATGGGCTTTATCGAATTGGTCCTTACGGTTTGCAGCATTGCGCATCCGGCCATCTGCAACGACCGGCACTTGCAGTTTTCTTCGCAAGAGTCCTTGCGCGCGTGTGCAGCCAATGCCGAGCCCTATATGGCGCAATGGGCGGGCGAACATCCCGGCCTTCGCATCGTCAAGTGGCATTGCGCCTATCCCAATCAGGAGCAGCAGTCGCTCTGATTGATTTCTGGAGCCTGTTGTCGCCCGATGGAGCATAAATTCGATCGGTTCATCGGTCAGTTGCGCGAGCGCTCCCTGATCATGGGCATCCTGAACGTAACCCCGGATTCGTTTTCAGACGGTGGCAAGTTCCAGTCGCGCGATGCGGCGCTTGCGCAGGCCCAAAAGCTCGTTGCCGAGGGCGCGGACGTTATCGACATCGGTGCAGAATCGACGCGGCCCGGCCATACCCCCGTGCCTCAGGATGTTGAACTCGCGCGGCTCGCTACGGTTCTCCCGGCTCTTGTGCAGGCGATCGACACACCCATTTCCATCGATACGTCAAAGGCCGCGGTGGCGCGTTATGCGATCTCGACGGGCGTCGCGATTGTCAACGATGTGTGGGGCCTGCAAAAAGATCCGGCCATGGCCGATACTGTCGCCGAGGGCGGCACAGGTGTCGTCATCATGCACAATTGCGCCGACGTCGATCCCAACCGGGATGTCCTGTCGCATATGCGGCGCTTTCTCGATCATTCGCTCGCGCTGGCCGATAAGGCCGGCATCCCGCGCGAACGGATAATCCTCGATCCGGGCATAGGCTTCGGCAAGACGAAAGAGCAGAACATCTTCGTGCTGCACAGGCTCGAATATTTTCTCGATTACGGCCTGCCGCTTCTCGTCGGCATTTCGCGCAAATCCCTGCTCGGCGCTATGGTCGGCTCGGAGGTCGAATCGCGTCTTGCCGCCACGCTTGCGGCCAATCTCGCCGCTGCGGCGCATGGCGCCTCCATTTTCCGGGTGCATGACGCGGCTGCGCATGTCGCCGCATTCAAGGTCTTCGATGCCATCCAACACGCCTGAAGCGAAAAATCTTGTCGCGGCCGGCTTTGGCCTTGGCAGCAATATCGGCGACAAGCCTGCGAATATCCGCAAGGCGCTGACACTTCTTGAAGCGCGTGGTGTCGCGACGATCACCGCAGTCTCGTCGATCTACCGCACACCGCCCTGGGGTTATCTCGAACAGGAGAGCTTCGCCAATGCCTGCGCATTGGGCCGCACGGCGCTCGGCCCCGAGGCTCTGCTTGCAGCAGTCAAAGCCATCGAAACCGACATGGGCCGCGAAAAGGCAATTCGCTGGGGGCCGAGATTGATCGATGTCGATCTGCTTTTCTATGGCGACGCGCCGCTGACGACGCCCGATCTTACGCTGCCGCACAAGGAACTGTTCAACCGGGGTTTCGTTCTCGTGCCTCTGGCGGAGATCGCGCCGGATCTGAAGCTTGGCGGGCGTTCCGTCGCGAAAGCGGCAATGGAACATGCCGGCGAGCCGATCGAGAAATGGCGCGACGATTCACGCTGAACGCGACGTTGCGTCTGGCTCCAGGTGAGGAACGACATGGGTGAAATGATCAAGCTCACGGCGCGCGACGGAGTGACGATCGGCGCTTACAAGGCGGAGCCCGCTCATCGCGCGCGCGGCGGCATCGTCGTTCTTCAGGAGATCTTCGGCGTCAATCATCACATTCGCAATGTTGCGGATGGCTTTGCGGCTGCCGGTTATCTTGTCATCGCTCCGGCGATTTTCGATCGTGTCGAGCGCGATGCCGAACTCGGCTATTCTCCGAAGGATGTGAGAAAGGGCCTCAATCTGCGCTCGCGCACAAAATTGCAAAACGCGCTCGCCGATATTGAAGCGACGATGGGCGCCGCGGCGCAGGCGGGGAATGTCGGGATCGTCGGCTATTGCTGGGGCGGCACGCTCACCTATGCCGCAGCCACCCATCTTTCAGGCATTGCTGCGGCTGTTGCCTATTACGGGTCAGGCATCGCCGCCATGAGTGACGAGGTGCTTCTGGCGCCAATCGAGTTTCATTTCGGCGAAGAGGACAAGAGCATTCCGCCGGACGATGTCGAAAAAATACGCCTCGCGCATCCCGATAGCGGATTTTTCCTCTACCCCGCGGGGCATGCTTTCGCGTGCGACGAACGGCCGAGCTATGACGCGAAAAGCGCCGAACTCGCGCAGAAGCGCACGCTGGAATTTTTCGCGCGGCAGGTTGGGTAATTTTTATCGAGCCGGCTGTGTATCCTGCGCACGCAGCGCCGTCGAAGAAAGCTCCGAGCGTGGCCCATGCAGAAACATCAAAGCCGGCGGCTCGGCTGTCACGAAGGCACGGCCTTCGCTTTCAGGATAACGATACTTGCTGAGGACTGCGCCGGCCGGTGAATGCAAGGTCGCCCATGTCGATCCCGGCCGATCGACGACGGCGATAGGAACGAGCGTGGCTATGTCGCGCCAGCGCTTCCAATGATGAAATGTTGCGAGGTTGTCGGCGCCCATGATCCAGACGAAATGGACGCCGGGGCAGCGCCGCTTCAGTTGCGCGACAGTCTCATAGCTGTAACGCGCGCCAAGCGCCGCCTCGATGCCCGTCACGGCAATGCGCGGATGGCGCGCGAGCGCGCGAGCGGCCTTAATGCGCTGCGCAAGCGGCGCAACATTCTGCGGATCCTTCAGCGGATTAAGCGGTGTAACGAGCCACCAGACCCAATCGAGGCCGAGGCGATGCAGAGCCAGAAGGCTTGCCGCGCGATGGCCCTCATGCGGTGGATTGAAGCTGCCGCCGAACAGACCGATCCTGAGCCCGGGCGCGACAGGCGGCAGCCGGAACGTGCTGTCGCTCACGCGATGCTCATGGCCGGATCTGTCCCGTGCCATGCACGCGATATTTGAATGTGGTGAGTTGCTCGAGGCCCACGGGTCCACGCGCATGCATCCGCCCCGTTGCGATGCCGATCTCGGCGCCAAAACCGAACTCGCCGCCATCGGCGAATTGCGTCGACGCATTATGCACCACAATGGCAGAATCGACTTCGCGCAGGAATCGCTCCGCCGCGGCGGCGTTTTCCGTCACGATGCAATCGGTGTGGCGCGAGCCGCAGGTTTCGATATGCGAGATCGCCGCATCAAGCCCGTCCACGACACGGACGGAAATGATCGCGTCGAGATATTCCGTCGTCCAGTCCTCGTCGCTTGCGGGGGTCACACGCGGATCGACAGCGAGAGTGGCGACATCGCCGCGCACGGCGCAGCCCTCATTGAGCAGCATTTCGACGAGGGGACGCAGCATCGCCGCGGCGCAAGCCTTGTCGACGAGCAATGTTTCAGCAGCGCCGCAGACGCCTGTGCGCCGCAGTTTTGAATTGCGCAGAATGATGAGCGCCTTCGCGAGATCCACATCCCGGTCGACATAGACATGGTTGATGCCTTCGAGATGCGCAAAGACGGGGACGCGCGCTTCGCTCTGCACGCGCGCGACGAGACTTCTGCCGCCACGCGGCACGATCACATCGACGGTGCCGCCGAGCCCGGTGAGCATTTCACCGACAGCCGCACGATCCTTGACGGGTACGAGCGAAATCGCCGCCTCGGGCAAGCCGGCGAGGCGAAGACCTTCGATCATGCAGCGATGAATGATCGAAACGGAATTGAAGCTTTCCGATCCGCCGCGAAGAATCGCGGCATTGCCAGCCTTGAGGCAGAGCGCGCCGGCGTCGGCGGCAACGGCGGGGCGGCTTTCGAAGATGACGCCGATCACGCCGATTGGCGTCGCGACGCGCTCGATGACAAGGCCGTTGGGGCGCTCGAAGCGCGCCAGCAGACGGCCAACCGGATCGGGCAGGGTGGCAACCTCCTCCAGCCCTTTGGCCATGGACTCGATGCGCTTCTCATCGAGCAGAAGCCGATCAAGGAAGGCGGGCGCCGTAAGCTTCGCTTTCGCTGCCGCCATATCGCGTGCATTGGCGGCAAGGATTTCAGCGGCGTGGGCGCGGATTTGCTTTGCCGCGAGCAGCAGCGCCTTGTTCTTCACCGCCTCGGGTGCGAGAGACAGGTGATGTGCCGCCGCGCGCGCGGCCTGGCCGAGCGCTGCCATAATGGCGGGGATGTTGTCGCCTGCCGCAACCTGCTTGAGAGCTTCCATTTCCGATCCGCACGGAGTTTGCGCGAGGCCGGGCCTCGTGTTGGGCGCTAATTACGCCACAATCGGCTGATGAGGCCAGTCTTTTCGCAAATGCGGCGAAACGCGGCTGATTTGCCTTGCCAGCGTGGGCGGCCTTTCCCATTTGACTTGAGCGGGTTAAATGCCTTCTGGCTGGCAGCAACCGGCCGCTTGGGTAGGATCCTTATGAATTTTATCGCCGTCATCATCTTCGCCGCCATCGTCTGCTCGGGCCTGCTCGAACTCTATCTCGAGCGGCGTCAGATGGCGTCTGTTGCCGCACATAAGGATCGGGTGCCCGCCGCCTTCGCGCAGCAACTTACTCTGGAAGAACATCGCCGCGCCGCGGATTATAATATTGCGCGCGCAAGGCTTTCCGTCGCGCAAAAGAGCTTCGACACAGTTCTGGCTCTCGCATGGCTCGCGGTTTTTCTTGGCCCGGCCTATCGTCTGGTGGCCTACCTCGTGCCGGCAGGCCTGTCGCGCAGCGTCGCGGTCGTGCTCTTCATCGCAGCGATCGGCTATCTGCTCGATCTGCCGTTCACGATCATGCGCACGTTCAGGCTCGAAGCGCGCTTCGGTTTTAACCGCATGACGCCTGGCACGTTCGTCGTTGATGCTCTGAAAGGAATCGCCTTGCAACTGGCGCTCGGCATTCCGCTGCTTTATGGGTTTTTCGCGGTCGAACGTGCGATACCGGGCATCTGGTGGCTTGTGAGCTGGGCTGGCTTCATGGTCATCATGCTCGCGATGATCGTGATCTATCCAACTTTCATTGCACCGCTGTTCAACAAATTCACGCCGATGCCCGACACGCCGTTGAAGGCGCAGATTGAAGCCCTGCTGCAAAAATGTGGTTTCGAATCGAAGGGCCTCTTTGTGATGGACGCTTCGAAGCGTTCCACGCATGGCAACGCCTATTTTTCCGGGCTCGGCAAAGCCAAGCGCATCGTCTTCTTCGATACGCTTCTGCAAAAGCATGACGAACCGGAGATCCTCTCCATTCTGGCGCATGAGCTCGGCCACTTCAAATTCGGCCATATCAGAGAGAAACTGGTCGAATCCTCGGTGCTGACGTTCGTCGTTTTCGCAGTTCTTGCATGGGCCTTCGCGGGTGGGCTTGCGAACGCGTTTGGCCTGCCGGGCGATCCGGGACTCGTTCTTGTGATTGTCATGTTCGCGATGGGGCCATTCGCGCAGCTTTTGTCGCCACTCACGAATTTCCTTTCGCGGCGCGCCGAATTCCAGGCGGATGGATTCGCCAAGGGCATGTTCGGACCGCAGCCTATGATCAGCGCGCTCACCAAGCTTTCACGCGACAATCTCGCGACGCTGACGCCCGACCGACTCTATGCGCTTTTCTATTATTCGCATCCGCCGGTTCCGGAGCGGATCGCGCATCTGGAAAGCGCCTGAGTTAAGGCGTCTCGCCATAGACCCGGCGTGCATGCCAGAAATCGTTGTAATTGTTGGTGCCGGTGAGACCAAGCTCGCGGAGGTTGCCGCCTTCCTGCTTGGTGTTGATCCCGACTATGCGTCCATCAGGCGTGATGAATACGAGATAGTCCCGCTTGAACCAGGGAATGCGCACCTGCATGTCGCCTATCCAGTGATTGGACGCGTCATTGCAGATGGCGAGTGCTCTGCCGAATAGAGATGGACCCGTCGAGTCGAGCGGCGTTGCGCCATAATATCTGTTCTTGCAGTTCTGGACGATGAGATCGATCGCCGTGCGCAGTTCGCGCCGTCCCGGCGTGACAAACAGGAGGCCGGTAAGAACGGCCCAGGAATTCTTGCTTGTAGCCAGAAGATCGCGGAACGCGACAAGCTCACTGTCCGCGGGCGGTTGCAGCGGCTTGATCAGGCGAATGCCGAGATCGACATAAAGGCCGCCGTTCACCAGAAGCAGGCAAAGCCGTGCGAGGTCGCATTTGTAAGCGTAAGGCGCGAGCGAGCGATAGGCATCAAGCACATCCGATCCGAAGTGCGCCACCAGAAAAGCCTCAACATCCTCCGCGCCGAGAAGATGATGTCTGGCCAGAGGATGTGCATCTTTGACGGATTGCACATTGCGCGCCGCCTCCGCCGGAAGTTGTTGCGGCAGGCGCGCATCGTCCTGAATCAGAATCTGAAAAATGGTCTCGATGGATCGTGATTTGCCGCGAGCAGCAGGCGTCTGCGCCGCTGGCCCAAGGTCTGTGGTGTTTTCAGAATTGGGAATTGGGGTCAGTCCAGTTCTTCGATGAGCGGGTAGAGTGGTTCACGAATTTTGGTGAATCATGGAGTTTCACCCCTTCCCCGGACGAGCCGCGAAGCGGCCGATGATCCGGAGTCCAGAGATGGAGCTTACGGCTCCGGATCCCGGCTCGAAGCTACGCTTCGTCCGGGAAAGAGGGAGCACCAAATCTGGCAGGCGCAGAGGCCAAGCGTTCTCAACCGATACTGGCTCTGCTGCGATAGTCAAATGCGCTCGTTTTCGCGCGCGATCCAGACAGCCTCGTGAAGCCTGTTGCTGCTGAAGGCAGGCGGGCTATAGTTCGCAATGTTCATCAGTTGCGGCGTTAATTGACTGGCGTAAAGCTGAACAAGCCGAAGTTTTTCCTCCGCTCTGTCGCCTATAGGCAGTTTGACGCGCGCGAGGTCGAGCCCCTTTGCCGTGTCACGGAAGTCGGCAAGGCCGCGCCATCGCTTCCGGCGATTCGAGGCGTAATGCAGGTCCTCATAAAATGCGATGCGATAGATGCGCCGCAAATCTCCGATTTTTTGCAGGACCGCATCGCGGACAAGCAAATGATCGATATGGCCGCCGATTCCGGCGGGACAGAAGAGCCACGGGCGGATGCTTTTGTCTTTTGGCGCAAGATCGCTCAGCGCGGCCATAAGCGCCGTCTCAACGTCGTGAGCGTCCTTTGCCGTGCTGTGTCCCTTGAATGGATCCTGAGCGCGCAGCGGCGCTTCCGGCAGATTCAGCTCAATACGGCGAAGACCGCAGGATTGCGCGAAGGCCTCGTCTTCGCTCCTGCGCAGTTGCGTGACCCAGTTCACCCAGGCTTCGGCCGCTTCGGAACGTGGCGAACGGCCCAGGGCCTCGGAATTGAGCCAGCCGTTGGTAAAGGGTGAAACGAGTTTCTTCGGTGCGGGATCGGGATGCGCGACGTGGCCGCTTCTCGAAAATATGTTCAACAAAATTCCGGTCTGGAGGCGCTGCGTCAAAGCTCCCAGAGAAAAGCAAATGTCGTCATGATGCGGGGAGAGAAAAACGGCGTGCTCCGCATCGTCCGGAAAACGGATGCCGGCGCGCGGATCCACTGTCGATTGACGCATTTGCGCGAGCCCCGTCAAAAGAAGCCCACGCATCTTCAATCCCCGTTGAGGACCATGTCATCGTGATGGATGATCTCGGCGCGGCCGGGAAGACCGAGCAGCGCTTCGATGTCGCGCGAATTGCGCCCGGCGATGCGCATGGCGTCGCCTGCATCATAAGCGATGAGGCCGCGACCGATCTCCGCGCCATGTTCATCGCGGATGATCACGCAATCGCCGCGCGCGAAATTGCCTTCGATCCTTTTGACTCCTGCCGGCAAAAGGCTCGCGCCGCCGGCAATTGCCCTCGCTGCTCCCATGTCGACATGCAGCGCGCCGCGCGGTTCGAGCGAGCCTGCGATCCATTTCTTGCGTGCGGTGACCGGGTTCGTTCCGGTCAGAAACCATGTGCAGGAACCGGAATCGCGCAACCGGGCGATCGGATGTTCGATCCGGCCGTCGGCGATCAGCATGTGTGTGCCGGCAGTCGTGGCGATCTTGCCAGCCTCGATCTTCGTCCGCATGCCGCCGCGCGACAGGCTTGATGCTGCGCCCCCGGCCATGGCTTCGATCTCTGCGGTGATCCGCGGCACGATCTCGATCAGCTTTGCACTAGGGTTTTCGGAAGGTGGCGCGGTGTAAAGTCCGGCGACATCCGAGAGCAGAATCAGAAGATCAGCGGATGCCATCGTCGCGACCCGTGCTGCGAGGCGATCGTTGTCGCCATAGCGGATCTCGCTCGTCGCCACCGTATCATTCTCATTGATGACAGGAACGGCGTGCAGATCGAGCAGCCTGCCGATTGTTGCGCGCGCATTGAGATAGCGGCGCCGCTCTTCCGTATCCGCAAAGGTGACGAGGATCTGCCCCGTCGTGATCTGCCGCCCGGAAAGCACCTCGGCCCAGAGCCGCGCGAGAGCGATCTGCCCCACGGCGGCCGCAGCCTGGCTGTCCTCAAGCTTCAGAACGCCGGGCGCAAGGCTGAGGACGCTGCGCCCGAGCGCAACAGCGCCGGAGGAAACCACAAGAATATCGGCGCCGCCGCGATGCAGCGCGGCGATGTCGTCGGCGAGCGCGCCGAGCCATGCGCGCCGGATCGTACCCTGTGCCGAATCGACGAGAAGCGAGGAGCCGACCTTGATGGTGATCCGGCGGAATTCATCGATACGGGGGCGTGCCGATCTCGCGACGGCAAGTTCGGTCACGGATGCCATGCTGCAACCTCGGCAGCGGGAGCTTCTTCTTCAGCCTCGGTCTCAATGGCGGCGCGCAGCGCCCGCAGGGCCGTATCGAGGTTCTGACGTGTGACCGCAGAAAGTCGAAGCGGCGTTTTCTTCGCGGCCCGCTTCAGGCGCGCCGCCTGCGTCTTCAGGGTTTCTGCATCGACCGTATCGATCTTGGAGAGCGCAACGATTTCCGGCTTCTCGGTCAGGCCTCCGTCATAGGCTTCGAGTTCGCGGCGCACTGTCTGATAGGCCTTGCCCGCATGTTCGCATCCCGCATCGACGAGATGCAGAAGCACGCGGCAGCGCTCGATATGGCCGAGAAAGTGATCGCCAAGCCCATGGCCTTCATGCGCGCCTTCGATGAGGCCCGGAATATCGGCCAGCACGAATTCGGCGCCATCCGAGGCAACGACGCCGAGCTGCGGATGCAGGGTGGAAAAGGGATAATCGGCGATTTTCGGTTTGGCCGCAGAGACAGCGGCAAGGAACGTTGATTTGCCGGCGTTTGGCAGACCGACGAGGCCGGCATCCGCGATGAGTTTCAGGACAAGATAGAGCGTGCGCTCGATGGCCGGCTGGCCGGGGTTGGCGCGCCGCGGCGCCTGATTGGTTGAAGTCTTGAAATGCGCATTGCCGAAGCCGCCGTTGCCGCCGCGGGCGAGGCAGACGCTTTGCCCCACCTCTGTCAGGTCGGCAAGCTGCTCTTCCGTCTCGGCGTCGAAGATCTGGGTGCCGACAGGAACCTTGAGGATCGCGTCCGCGCCTTTGGCTCCGGCGCGATTGCGGCCCATCCCATGCGTGCCGGTCTTCGCCTTGAAATGCTGCTGGTAACGATAGTCGACGAGCGTGTTCAGGCCTTCGACGCAAAGCGCAATCACATCGCCGCCACGGCCGCCATCGCCGCCGTCCGGGCCGCCGAATTCAATAAATTTTTCACGGCGGAACGAAAGGCAGCCTGCGCCGCCTGCGCCCGATTTTATGTAGATTTTGGCCTGGTCGAGAAACTTCATAGTGATAATTCGTGATCTGCGCTTGGGGCCGCTTCGTTCGAAAACGTTTTAGCCGGCCCTGACGAAAAAATGGTCCCGTCACGCCGGAGATACTGCCTCCTGCGCCATTTACCAAGCTTTCCGTCGGTTCAGCGACAAGCGATTGCGATCATGGAAAATGCGAGGCAGCGGCGCTGCCTCGTTGTCTCGTAATTTAATGCAACTCGCTCCGGCAGTCGCCACGAAGCTTCTTTGCCGCCGTCTCCAACTGGCTGCCCTGCTGCGCCATCGGCGGGATATGAACCAGCGCGTCGCGCCGCCAGTCCGACCGCGTGAGGCAAAACCGGTCGCAGGAATGCAGACCGCCACGCGCTGGCAGGCTGTCGAGGCCTGTATCGACGTAGGCGAAACCCGACTTTTCCAGCACTCTGCGCGACGCAAAATTGCCGAGCCGAGAATTGGCGTGAATGCGCGGCGTGTCGGTGAGGCTGAAGACCGCATCGACCACCGTTCTGACAGCCTCAGTCGCAAAACCTTTCCCCCAGACTGCCGGGGCCAGGGCATAGCCGATTTCGATCTCTCCGGTCTCGGTCACCGTCGCGGAAACGAGGCCGATGACAGGGCGATTCGCGGTTTTCTGAACGATAGCAAGGTGCATTGCAGCGCCTGCCGCGTTCTCGGCGCGGGCCATCAGGATGAAGCGGTCAGCCTCGCGCGGCGGGTAGGGATGCGGGACATTGGCCGTCATCCGCGCCACCTCGCTGAGACCGGCAAAAGCCGTGATGGCAGCCGAATCCGTCGCGCGCGGCCAGCGCAGCCAGAGGCGCCAGGTCTCGAGGCGAAAAATATCGTCGCAGACCAGATCGGAGAATTTTAACGCCGGGGTCTTCGACTTCGGGAATGTCGGTTCTCTGGACATTCTGGGCTCCGTCCGCGGCCCAGGAGGGCCGAAAAAATAAAAAGGGAGAAGTGGTTCTCACTCCCCCTTTCAAAAACCCTGCCAGGTTTTGCGGACTTTCTCAGTTTGTCTGAGATGGCTTTCTTGACTGAAAGACCTGTCCACCGGGGAATTGAGAGCCGGTGGAGGTCTTTTTCGCCGCCACCTTTACTCAGCAGCCTCACTCTGTGGAGCTCGGCTTTGCGCGCTAATGACCGATACGGAAGCTCGGCCGCCGCGGCTGGATTTGAACTCCACCTGGCCATCGGCAAGAGCAAAAAGCGTGTGGTCCTTGCCCATACCGACATTGGCGCCCGGATGCCATTTCGTGCCTCGTTGACGCACGATAATGTTGCCGCCGATCACGGCCTCGCCGCCGAATTTTTTCACGCCGAGACGACGACCTTCAGAGTCGCGACCATTGCGTGACGAGCCGCCTGCCTTTTTATGTGCCATTTTACCGGGTCCGAGTGCTGAGATTGCGAAACGGTTGCCTGCCTATGCCGCCGGCGACCTTTCGAACTCTATTATTAATATGAGCCTTTTGCCGCCAATCCGCAATGCTTCACCTATCCCCCGAAGGGAACAATGTCGCGAGCGCGGTGCAACATCAGGCGGAAACGGCTGTGATCTTGACGATCGTCAAATCCTGCCGGTGACCGCGCTTGCGCTTCGAATTCTGGCGCCGGCGCTTTTTGAAGGCGATCACCTTCGGTCCGCGGGTATGCTCGACGATCTCGCCGGTAACCGTCGCTCCCGCGATAAAGGGCGCTCCGAGCTTCGGCTCACCGTCGCCGGCGATCATCAGCACATCGTTGAACGTCACCGTCTCGCCAGGCTCACCAGCGAGCGTCATAACGGTTATAATGTCTTCGGCGGCGACGCTGTATTGCTTGCCGCCGGTTTTGATGACTGCGAACATCTTTGCCTCGTGTTCGTCCGGCTCTTGTTCGAGGCCTTATGGCTCCGAATGGCCGGCTTTTTGACAGTAGTTTGATGGTTGTTGTACGAGCCGCTGCTCGCTTCGGCGGCTCAAAGGCCACCACAAACCAAAAACGCGCGGCGTAAGCCGCGGGCTGAGCGGCGTATTTAGCCGCCGGGGCAGGTGCTGTCAACCGAGGCAAAAGCGACGCGAGCGCCGCAATTGAGCCATCTTCGGGGACTTCGGTGCGAAAGCTTGAGTTTCGATGCGGCCCCGTTTTGATTCGACGCTGGCGCCGCTAAAACACAGCACCCAGCCGCAAGGGGTATTGGCCTCGGGGACGGCCGAGTCTAAGCTCGGCTCTTGCCATACGACGGGAACTTGCCTTGCCGATGCAGACTCTCAACGCCTATGGTCGGGCCGTCGGCTTGGCGGCGGCAGCCGACATTGGTTTCGAGCCTGCGATCGAGGTCAATGGCGAGCGGCACAGGCCTTTCGACCGGCGGCGCGTCTCCCTCCGCTGGCTTCTTGGGACTGTCCTTACGGGTCTGTGCGGCGCCGGGCTGATCACGGCGGCGATCTATGCCGCGCTGGATCATCAGTCGAATTTTGCTCAGGAGCCTTCGATCGCGGTGGCCATCCACAAGGATGACGACACCGGGCTTAATCCGCGCATGGGCGATCGTCTCGTCAAGGCAGTCGATATCGTCGCTGCGAAGCAGACGTTTCAGGCGCCCACCACGGTCAAGGTCGGCAACAAGGAAATCGTTAGGGTTCATAGCTACACCCACGTCGAAACGACGCTCCTGACCGTCAGCGCCGGGTTTGCCGACGAGGTCCCCAAATACAATCCTCTGAAGCTGCTGGCGGATGCCCGCGCACCCATCGAGACGCCGGCCCCCGAGCCGCCGACAGGCGATGCGGAGGTGTCCTGGTCGATGCGCGATCTGCCTGTGTCGGCGCTCTCGAAGACGGCAGTTCTGACGCCGGAAGAAGTTCAGGCCCAGGTCGCTGAAACGATCAAGAATGAGAGCGAGGCCGGCAACGGCCCGATCGGTTTGCCAGCACAACTCCTGCTGATGCGCACCAGCCGCGCCAATCCTGTCGGCGCGCTCGCATATGCCAATTCCACCGATCCGATCAGTTCGCCGTTTTCCTCGATCGAAGTCCGCATGGTTCCGGAAAACGTCACCGTCGTTCCGCGCACCACGCCACCGCATAATGTGGCCAGGCTGGACGAACGTCTCGTCGTGATCCGGCACGGGGAAACTCTGGAATCGGTTCTGGCGGCGGCAAAGGTGCCGCAGGCGACGATTTCAGCCGTCGTCGCGGCGCTCGCGCCCAAACATGGCGAACCTGCGGTGCCGGAGGGACGGCGGCTCAAGCTGCTCTTCGCCGATCTCGATGGATCGGGTCACGGCCTGTCGCTCGCACGCCTGTCGGTTTACGAGGGCGAGACTTTGCGCGCTGTGGTCGCCGTTACTGACGAAGGCGATTACGTTCGGGTGGACGATCTCGAAGCCCACGCGAAGAAACCTGAATCGCGGGCCGATGACGACGACAATGCGATGCGGCTCTATCAGTCGCTTTACGAGACGGCTCTCAAACAGGAGATTCCAAAGCCGATCATCGACGATCTGGTTCGCATCTTCGCCAATGATGTCGATTTACAGCGCCCGGTGGCGAGCGGCGATTCCTTCGAAGCTCTTTATGACAATGGCGACCCTTCGGAACACCGCGAGGAATTGCTCTACGCCTCGATCACCACGCATAATGAAACCTTCCGTTATTACCGCTTCAAGACGCCGGACGATGGTGTTTCCGATTTCTACGATCCGCACGGCAAATCGTCGCGAAAATTCCTGATCCGCATTCCCGTCATCGGCGCAAGGATCAGCTCTCCCTTCGGCGAGCGTTTCCATCCCATCCTTGGTTATACGCGCATGCACACGGGGACGGATTTCGCTGCGCCGATCGGCACGCCTGTCTTCGCAGCCGGCAATGGAACGGTGCTGTCAGTCGGATGGGATGCCGGCTACGGCCGCCGGATCGAACTCCACCACGCCAACGGCTATGAGACGACCTATAACCATCTGTCGGCTTTTGCCCGTGGGCTTCACAAAGGCGAGCGGGTGCGGCAGGGCCAGGTTATCGGCTATATCGGCCAGACGGGCCTCGCGACCGGCCCGCACCTCCACTACGAAGTTCTCGTTAACGGTCATTTCGTCGATCCGATGAAGGTGAGGCTTGCGCGCACCCGCGAGATCAGCGGGCACATGCTGGTGGCGTTCCATCAGGAATGCAACCGGATCAACGCGCTTCTTGCCAAGGCGCCGAACGGCAACCCCGTGGTTGCCGAAAAGACCGGGAAATAAGGCAGCCACATCGGCCAGGCTGCCCGCGTCTGATGTTTCCCTTTAGAAATTCTTAATTTAGCCGAGAGCCCTCAGGATTTGACCTTGCTCTTCGGATGCGCCTTTATGTTATAAATGTCGCATGGCGCGTAAACCCCAAAAACCTTCCAAGCAGCCGGCCCGGGTCTCACGTCCTGCGCCCGCCCCACCAATCGCAAAGCCAGTCGCAACGCCGGTCGCCGAGCCACTGGCAACGTCAGCAGCGCGGATAGGACACAATCAGATGAAACCGACTTTGATCGTGATCGGGGCCGATAAAGGTGGGGTAGGCAAAACCACTGTTGCGCGCACGATGTTGAATTACTTCGCTGACAACAATGTTTTCGCGCGCGCTTTCGATACCGAGTTTCCGCGTGGGACGCTGCACCGGTTTCATCCGGGGATCACCGAAGTGGTGGATGTTGCGCAGACGCCGGATCAGATGCGCATTCTCGATACGCTCAACACCGCGCAGGTGAAGGTCACCGTGATGGACACGCGCGCCGGCGCTTTGACGACGAGCCTGCATGCGCTGCGCGAGGTCGGCTTTCTCGATGCGGTAAAGCAGGGCGAATACAACTTCGCTCTTTTCCATATTCTCGGGCCTTCGATCGCGTCGCTTGCGGAGATTGCCGAAATCGCGCCCTTTGTTGCGGATGCGAATTATTTTCTGGTGAAGAACTATGTCAACGACTCGACATTTTTCGACTGGGATCCGGCGACCAGCCAGTCCTATTTCGGCAAGGTCAGGAACGCCGGCGAAGTTACCATTTCCAAGCTCAATGCGATGGCCTACGAACAGGTCGAACTCGCCGGTAGCTCGTTTTCAACATTTGTCGCCAACAAGACCGCTGCCGGCGAACCAGCCCAGCACTCCTTCACCTTGCGCGGCTATGTGCGCACATGGCAGAACCGTAATGCCGAAGAATTCAACCGGATCAGGCTGCTCGATCTCGTCTCGGGACGGAACTGAGCGCCGCAATATCGATAACTTTCGCTGGTCTGCATCAATCGGCGAAAGTGACGGCTTTTCTTCAGCTTTTCCAGTTCCTCCCCATCGTTTCCGCACGGCGGTCCCTTCTTTCATCCGGACTTTCCATCCATGAAGACCCCCACACCGGTCTTCATCGTCTGTTCGCCGGCTGGCCGCGTCGGCAAGAGTCTCGTTGCACGATTGCTGGGAGATTATTTCCTCATCAGCAAGCGCAGCTTTCGCGGGTTTGACACCGATCCGCACGAGCCGGATTTCGGCGCCCGGTTTCCGCAGGAGAGCACCGTCTGCGATCTCGCCACGGTGCAGGGCCAGATGGCATTGTTCGATTCATTGCTCGTCAATGATGACGTTCCGAAGATCATCGATCTTTGGCATCGCTCGATGGATTCGTTTTTCGCGCTTGTCGACAATACGGAATTCATCGCCGAGGCAGCGAATATTGGCGTCGAGCCGGTCTTCTTCTTCATAGCCGATGCCTCGACGCGATCTCTTGATGTTGCCGCGCGGCTTTCTGCCCGCTATCCGGATTTGCAGATGATCAGTGTCGAGAATGCCGGCGCCGCGCCCGCGAGCAGGGAACAGCTTGCGCGTTATCCGGCGAGCGGCATCTTCAAGGTTGGCACCCTCGATCCCGTGCTGCGGCACGCCATCGAGGACCAGGATTTTTCCCTGTCGCGATTCATGCTGGCGCCGCCGGCCAGCATGTCGATCGTGCTGCGCAGCAGCCTGCGGGACTGGCTCGCCCGCGTCTTCTCACAATTGCGCAGTTTCGAACTGCGGCAGGCGCTGGAGCGGGCCGAGCACCTCGGCTGAACGCCTTTGGATTCTGAGGGCAGAAGAACTCCGGCTCTATTTCACGCGAGCACTGGCGTCTTTGCGAGGAGCGTAAGCGTTCAGGTCGATTCGACCTGAACGCATGTAACGTGATCTGGTGTGCTTCTTCCTGCGGACTGGAGGTCGCGGTCCGGATCGCGGACCTCCCGGTCGGCCATTTAAATCACATAGGATTTGAGCGGCGGGAAGCCGTTGAAGCCGACGGTCGAATAGGTCGTCGTATAGGCGCCGGCGCCCTCGATCAGCACTTTGCAGCCGATCTCGAGACTGACCGGCAGCAGATAAGGCTCCCGTTCGTAAAGAACATCGACCGAATCGCAAGACGGCCCGGCGATGACGCAGGGCTCCAGTTCGTGATCGTCGAACGGCGTGCGGATCGGATAGCGGATCATCTCGTCCATCGTCTCGGCAAGTCCGTTGAACTTGCCGATGTCGAGATAGACCCACTTCAGCTTGTCGTCCGCCGCCTTTTTGGAGATCAGCACAACCTCCGCCTCGATAATGCCGGCGTTGCCAACCATACCGCGGCCGGGCTCGATGATCGTCTCTGGAATACGGTTGCCGAAATGCTCGCGCAGCGCCCGTAAGATCGTCTGCGCATAGGTCTTGACCGCCGGCACTTCCTTCAGATAGCGCGTCGGGAAACCGCCGCCGAGGTTGACCATTTGCAAGGTTATGCCGCGCTCGGCCAATTCCCGGAAGATCGTCACTGCGGCCTTGAGGCTCGCGTCCCAGCTTTTTGGATTACGCTGCTGCGAGCCGACATGAAAGGAGAGGCCATAGGCGACGAGGCCGAGACGATGTGCATGCTCGAGCACGCGCGGCGCGAGTTCCGGCGCGCAGCCGAATTTGCGCGACAGGGGCCATTCGGCGCCGCTGTTGTCGCAGAGAAGCCGGCAGAACACCTTCGAGCCGGGCGCGGCGCGGGCGATCTTCTCCACCTCGGCTTCGCAATCGACAGCAAAAAGGCGGACGCCCAGCGCGTAGGCGCGCGCGATGTCCCGCTCCTTCTTGATCGTATTGCCATAGCTGATGCGATCCGCGGTCGCGCCGGCGGCGAGCGCCAGCTCAATCTCGTTCACCGAGGCGGTATCGAAGGACGAGCCGAGGCGCGCCAACAGATCAAGGATCTGCGGGTCGGGATTGGCCTTGACGGCATAGAAGACGCGCGTGTCAGGCCATGCCCTGGCGAAGGCGGTATAATTGTCGCGCACGACGTCGAGATCGAGGACGAGGCAAGGGCCATCCTCTCGTCGGTTGCGCAGGAATTCGTGGATACGGTCAGTCATCGCGGCATCCCTACGAAGGCGCGGATTAATCCACGCAGTGCGAACGAGCTTCGGGTGAATGACGGTGCTGGACGGCGATGGACGTTGTGGAGACGCCAATCGCTTCCTTATGCGGCCGCCATGCGCGATCGATTGACAAAGCCTGAGTCGCAAAACCCGGGCTTTTGCCAGCGATCAGATGCTGCGCCGTCGGACATGCAGCTCCAGACAGCAAACCGCCGTCTGTTGCGTCATGGCCTTCGCTTGGAATGGGATTGGTCCCGTTCCGCACGCCCGGCAAGAAAGACAAGCCTCTTCGGTACGCCAGGTATGGAATCTGGCAGAGACGAAAAAGCCCGGTCCGTCGTTGCTTTAAGTCGCGTCCCCCGTTTGGCGGGGTTCGCCGGTTCGCCTCCGGCTGCCGATTTTTACCAGCGGTTGACCGGCCTCTTGTCCGGATCCCCGCTGCTCGACACACGACCACAGGCACGTGCGATTTGGGCAGCCCGGAAGATAGGGAGATCCGCCGATATTACAAGTGTTTTTTTCAAGTTCTCCAAAGCGCTCGAGTGAGACGATGTGTGACGGCTCGGCAGCGCAAATTCTGAACATTTGTTAAGAAGCGGCCAGCGGGAGAAGCTATGAAAGGGAGCGCCGGAAGTTCGCCACGCCGCTGACACGAAGTCCGGTAAAGCGGGCAGGAGCGCTTCAACAGGGTTGTCGGACGCCTGAAACGCGACTACCCACTATAGCGTTTTCGAGCGAGGCGGTTTCCGGTTCGCGTGAAGAAAATGCGTCAAGAATTGAGCCGTGCTGATGCTGTCAGAAGCAAAGCGGCTTCCGCTTGAATTGTTGTCCTCGCCACTCACAAGTTCCAGAGATCATGCCTGAACTGACCCGCCGCACGCTGGCACAATATCTTCTCGCTCAATCGGTCGTTGCGCGCCCGCTTCTGACAGGCGCGGCCGGAACGTTGTTCGCGTCGGGCGCTGCGGCCGCCCCGGCTTTCGCGCAAGATGCTTCGCAAGGCGGGACGAGCGCCAAGCCGGTTCTCAAGTTCGAATATGACGATGTCGTCCACCGCGCCCGGGAGCTGTCCACCGCGCCCTATGATCCGACGCCTCCCGCGCTGCCCGAACCGATCGCCAAGCTCGACTTCGATGCGTGGCGCGACATCCGGTTCCGGCCTGACAAGGCGTTTCTGAACACGCCGGGCAGCATGTTCAGGCTGCAATTGTTTCACCTCGGCCATCTGTATCACTGGCCCGTCACCGTCAATATCGTCAAGGACGGCATGGCGACGCCGATTCCCTATGCCGCGAATCTCTTCGACTATGGCCGCACCAAGTTCAACAAGCCGCTGCCCATCAATCTCGGCTTTGCAGGGTTCCGCCTGCATTTTCCGCTCAACGCGCCGAATGTCTATGACGAGGTTATCGCTTTCCTCGGCGCGAGCTATTTCCGTTTCCTTGGCAGAGGGCAGCGTTATGGCATGTCGGCGCGCGGGCTCACCGTCGATGCGGGCACGAGCTCGGAGGAATTTCCGATCTTCCGCGAATTCTGGATCGTGGCGCCACCTCCGGATACGGCGCATGTGACGATCTATGCGCTGCTCGATGGCGCATCTGTCACCGGCGCCTATCGTTTCGATCTTTATCCAGGCGTCGATACGGCGGTCGAGGCGACGGTCACATTGTTCCCGCGCAGGGCGAATGCGAAGTTCGGCCTTGCGCCGCTGACATCGATGTTTTTCGTCGGCGAGAACGATCATCGCATCACCGATGACTTCCGCCGCGAACTGCATGATTCGGACGGGCTTCTTCTGCACTCAAGCACTGGCGAGTGGATCTGGCGCCCGTTGCGCAACCCGCCGCACGCCGAGGTGTCGTCGTTCCAGGATAAAAGCATGCGCGGATTCGGGCTGTTGCAGCGCGATCGCAATTTCGATCATTATCAGGACCTCGATCTCGCCTATCAACTGCGGCCGAGTTATTTTGTGGAGCCGCACAATAATTGGGGGCAGGGGACGGTCGAACTCGTCGAACTCGCGACAAACGATGAGGCGAACGACAATATCGTTGCGTCTTTCGTCTCCAAGGACATGCCGCAACCTGGCCGCAGCTTTGGCTATCGCATCACATCGAGTCTCTCCTTCGCGAAGCTGTCGCCGAACGGCCGTGTTGTAAATACCTTCCAGACCTCGGCGCACGCACTTGGCTCGCCTGAGCCTGCGCCGGCCGGTTCGCGCCGTTTCATCATCGATTTCTCAGGTGGCGATCTCGCTTATTATGCAAAGGATCCGCATCTGGTCGAAGTGGTGGCGACTACGACGCAGGGCCGCATATTGCGCTCGTTCGTCGTGCCCAATCGGCATGTGAAAGGGTTCCGCGCCATCGTGGATATCGATCTTGCGAGCGGACAGTCGGCGGATCTTCGCGCGTTTCTGCGCAGCGGCATCAGAGCGCTGACGGAAACCTGGACCTATCCGTGGCGGGCGAATTAAGAGTGCCTGTCCGTCAGGGAATCGCTTCCGATCTCGACGCGCTCGTTGCGATCGAAACACAGTGCTTCGATAGCGACCAGCTCTCGCGCCGAAGCCTGCGCTATTTCCTGCGCGTACCGAACGCCGTTGTGCTTGTGGCCGAGATACGCGGTTCGGTCGCCGGCTATGCGCTCGTCGCCTTTCGCAAAGGGTCGGCCATCGCGCGGCTTTATTCGATTGCGATCGCGCCAGATTTTCGCGGCCGCAATCTCGGGCGCCTTCTGCTGAAAGCGGGAGAGAGGGCCGCACGCCAACGCGGCGCTGACCTCATGTGTCTTGAAGTGCGCAGTCGCAACCGCCGCGCCATCGCGCTTTACGAGAGCCACGGTTATTGCCGTTGCGGCCGCATCGAAGACTATTACGAAGATGGCGCGGCAGCGTTCTGCTATGAAAAACCGTTATAGCGCAGAGATAATCGCAGCTTCGATTTGGATTAAATGAAAAAGATAAATCTTGCAGCGTCAGGCCTCATATTTATTCTTCGCGCACAGCCCGCGGATGGAGGCATGGCATGTGCAATTTCGAAGTGGAGAGGCTCAAACTGAATGTATTATACAATGACATTGCGGCTGGCATAAGCCGGGAAAAGATAGAGTCGTTCGAAGACATATCCGGTAAGTTCCTTTCCGCATTGCGCGCGCGTTATGAAGAGTTTTGCAGCACCGCCTGTATCGAGGAAAAGGCGAGAGAGTTTGCGGCACGTTATTGCGCAACGCGTAAGCACCGGGTTCATCGAGCGCCTGCTGCCCACGTCCCGCTCGTCATGCGCGGACTTGATCCGCGCATCCAAACGCCAGCGGTTGAGTCTCGAAACTGATCGTCACTCTCCAGGATCGTTCCTGGATGCGCGGGTCAAGCCCGCGCATGACGGGCAGGCTTGGGAAAACAGGATTGCTTCGCCTTCGACTCGCAATGACGGCTCCTTATCACTCCAGCCGCGCGAGCCCGCTTGATTCACTGTATGCATTCGCGTCTGGCTTGCGCGCGCCGTTGACCATCGAACCGAAATTGCTCTCATCCATAACGCCCGTTTCTCCGTTGGGAGACAAAGTGATTTTGATATCGGCGACGCGCCCATGTGGGCTGAGGAGTTCGCCGCCCTCATAGATCAAGCCGTGGCGCTTCAGATGACGAATATCAAATTTGCCTGGCTCTTTCGGCTCGATCACATCGGGCGCGAGATGAGCCGGCGACGGCCGGATGCTTTCGATGATTGACGCTTCGAATTCATCGCCCACTTGCTGGATTTTCCAGATAACAACTTCGTGCGGACGGTACCATTCGAGCCATAGGCCCGCCGCTGTAAGATCTTGCTTCTGCGCTTGTTGCGCGTGGCTGCTCCTTATGCCGAGGCCTGGGCCGATCAAGACCAAGACCGAAGCGGCAAGTTGCGCGATGCGTTTCATGGTCCCTCCTGTCTCAATGATTTTTTTTAAGCAATAAATGCGTCTGATATGGCTGCTCCGCCACGCCCGGCGCGTTGCGCGCAGTAATGCGCTATTGCAGCAGGATTGCGAAACACAAGAGCGTGTCAGAGGGTCAGTCCAGCTCTTTCGGCCCGCTACGCAGCCGGTCGAGATCGAAAGCCTCTACGTCCTGCAACAGCTCGATGAAAGCGGTCACGCCGTAATCGGCGGAGGCTTCGCCTTTTTCGGCGGTTGCGGCGGCGGCATTGCCCATGGCGCCGGTTTCCGAAAGATCCTGCGTCATCCAGCCGAAGCCCGTCGGCCGCCCTGCGCGGAGCCAGTTGAAATCGCTTTCGAGCGCCGCGCTCGAGGACTCGAAATCCCCGGCCTCCTCCATGCGGACGAGATCGGGGCGAAAGCTCAGCATCAAGGATGTCTCGATATCGCCGGCGTGAATGCCATGCACGAGTTCCGCGTCAGAGAACAATCCGTCCGGATAGCCAAAGCGATGCCACGTCGCCATGACGACGAACATATCGCATTCGGCTCGAAGCTCATGCGCGACGCTGTCGAGCAGGGGTACGTTGCCGCCATGTGAGTTAAGGAGGATCAGTTTGCGGCAGCCGGCGCGCTGCACGCATGTTCCGATTTCGACGAGCACCCGCATCAGGCTCGCCGCGGAGAGCGAAAGCGTGCCCGGAAAATCGCAATGTTCAATCGACGCGCCGACGGACTGGATGGGCAGGAAAAGCACCGGCAGTTCGGACGGCAGGCGATCAGCAACGCGCTCGATGTAGCCTTGCATCAGGAAGAGATCGACGCCGAGCGGTAGATGAGGCCCGTGTTGCTCCACGGCCGCCACGGGCAGAACCGCGATGGTTTCGGCCATCTCCTCCGGCTTGAAGTCGGTCCAGGCCATTTCAGCCCAGAAACGCGTCGGCAGCATGGGGCTCGTCTCTTATTCTGGCGGCGGGCCTCTTCCCGGCCGAAGCGCAGCTTCAAGCCTCAATCCGGGAATCGCAAGCTTTACGTTTGTTTTGATCCGGGTCCCGCCTCTTTGAAGCGGTCTTTTTCACCAATCATTTAATTTATGGAGCCTAGCTTCATCTGCTGGAGAGAAGAAGCAGATGAAACCCTCGGAATTTGATCGAATAGGGCGCGGACGCGAACTTGCGTTCACGCTTGCCGCCTCTCTGCTCGCCCTGAGTTTGTGGAGCGCCGCTGCTCCTGCGGCCGGCCTCCCGGGATTTTCGGTTGTGTCCCCGCACGATGTGCCTGGCTTTGAGCCGGTCGAGCCTGCGGTGGAAGAGGCCTCTCCCGCACTGAAATCCAGCAACCTCCCAGACGCGAAAAAAGAACAAAGGCAGGCTGCCGAGGCTCAGGAAGGCTGAGGCGCAGCAGTTTTCAGCACTGAGAAGATGGGGAGTTCATCTCCGCCCGCCTTAACTCCCGCCAGGGAGCGGGAGGAGGCAGGCCGGAGGCTTGCGCCAGCTTAATGCAAGCTGACGGGGGTCAGCTCATTCGCATAGGCGTTGGCGAGCGCGGCATCGCGCGTGTCGGTTACGACGATCGGCGTGCCGTCGGCTGCGAGCAAAGCGAATAGTTGAAGGCCGGGCTCGACCGGCGGCGCCTGCGGGAAAAGCCGCGACACATCTTCGGAACGGATCTCGCGCAGATAGGCAAGCGATCCGCCGCCAAGATGGGCGAATTGTTCCTCGCTGAAGGGCGGGGAAGCCAGAGTTTTGTTCTCGTTCAGCATGGTCTTCACTCCTTCCCGCGGTCCGATAAGGCCCCGCTTAGATGTGCGCACATTCAGTCACGCACGATGATATCGATTTTCTTGACCATCCGTTGCGGCTCAGGTCGAATTAAATCGACCGAAAGCAAGCCGTTTTGAAGATCGGCGCCCGCAACCTGCATTCCTTCTGCAAGGAGGAATACACGCTGGAATTGCCGCGCCGCGATTCCCCGGTGAAGATAGTGGTGCTCCTTGTCCTCCTGCTGGCGGCCACGGATCACGAGCTGGCCTTCCTCGATCGTCACCTGGAGCTGCGCACTCGTGAAGCCTGCAACTGCAAGCGTGATTCGCAGCCTTTCGGCCTGATCCTCGGTCTTGGCGATTCGCTCGATGTTGTACGGCGGATAGCCGTCCGATGCGGTTCGAGTGACCCGTTCTATGGCTCGTTCGATCTCATCGAAGCCGAGCAGAAAGGGCGAATTCGATACAGACATCCGTGACATGAACGAAGCCTTGGGCCTTCATACCGTCGTCTCAAAGCCGCCGCAGGACCCGTTAAGGCGTCCCAATTCTTCAGCGGGCATCTTCCGAATTGCGCCCGGAAACGCCAATTGAAAAATCCTCAATTGGAATCAGCCGGTTGCAGCCCGGGTGGCCAACCCCTACAAGAGGCGGGTCACTGTAAGAATATGGAGATTCGGTGGCATGCTTCAAGTGCTGGAAAGGCTAGAGACCCGGCTTTGCGGTGCATGACAGCCACGGCGATTTTGGGGGACCGCCGGATGCCCTGGATCCTCATAAGTCGACGTGTCACGCTGGACAATTTGAACCGTTTCCGCTATATGGCGATGCCACAAGGGTGCCTCACGGCACCCCTTTTTTGATCCCCGACAAGCTGTCCGGCGCCGCTACTGGGCGGCGATTGACTTACGATGAGGAAAGCTGCGTGCAAGTTCTGGTTCGCGACAATAACGTCGATCAAGCTCTCAAGGCGCTGAAGAAAAAGATGCAGCGCGAGGGTATTTTCCGCGAGATGAAACTGCGCGGTCACTATGAAAAGCCCTCCGAAAAGCGCGCCCGCGAAAAGGCGGAAGCTGTTCGCCGGGCACGCAAGCTTGCCCGCAAGAAATTGCAGCGCGAAGGGCTTCTGCCGATGAAGCCGAAGCCCATGATGGGCGCACGCTGAGTCTTGCCTCGACCCGGCCTGGCGAATGCGCCGGGCCTGCATGATCGGTTGACTGTCACTCCAGTTTGAAACGCTTTTCGGGCCATCGTCTTTCAGGCGCGTTTCGCGGAGAGATGCCGAACGGCCCGTTGCGGATCGGCATGAATGTGTCACCCCGTCGCGATTGTTTGCACCAGCGTCGCGCCGTCGCATTCTTGCCGAATTGTAGGGGCCTAAGAAGCGGGACGAGTAGCGCCGCTCCTTGAGCCGATATTCGAGATGTTCGGGCGGTTCCGCCGCGCAGATTCCTGTCTGCTGTTTATCTCGAAATTGCCTGCTTTCAGGCGGGCGTGAGTTGTCTCGGGCGAAAGATCATGGCTTCGCCATTCAGAAGTGCTTCGATTGTCGGGCAATCTGAAACAGATGTCGCGACTTCCCGCGGAGCAGGCGGAGATTTATTGCGACGGGGGTTGTGATGGCCAGATCTCATTGTGGTTTCGCCATGGCTGCCGTTCTCCTGGCGTCGTTCGGCCTCGCCGGCTGCGAGAGCATGAACAGTGTTGGTTCGCGCGGCACCGGCGTTGCAGAACTGGCCACCGAGTCGCCGCAGGAAGCTTCCGCCAACATCGATTCGCTCACTGAAGTCATCAAAAGTCATCCCAACAGCGCCGAAGCCTATAATACGCGGGGTGTGGCTTATGCCCGCATCGGCCGTTTTCAGGAAGCGGTGGCGGATTTCACTCAGGCTATCAAGCTCAAGCCGAATGACGCAGCTTCGCTGACCAACCGCGCGCTCGCCTATCGGCAGATGAATCAGAATGACGCGGCGCTTGCGGATTTCAATGCCGCCATCGCAGCCAATCCCAATCATGCCCCGGCCTATATCGGACGCGCCAATCTGCTGCGCCAGCAAGGCAAGTTCGAAGCGGCGCGCGCCGATCTCGACCAGGCGATCCGTCTTGTTCCGGAAAACGCCCAGGCCTTCCATGCGCGCGGTCTGATCGAGCAGCGTGAAGGCAATCAACAGGCGGCGATCACGGATTTCAGCAATGCGATCGATCGCGATCCCTTCGTAGGCGCGCCCTATCAGGCGCGTGGCCAGAGCTATATAGCCATCGGCCAGCCGGCCAAGGCGATCGAGGATTTCAACGCCGCGCTCAATGTCGATGGCAAGAATGCCGACGCTTGGGCGGGCCTCGGCCTTGCGTATGAGCGCAGCGGCAACCGCGTCAAGGCGATGCAATCCTATCAGCATGCCCTCGCGTTCGATCCGTCCAACAAGCTGGCCAGGGCCGGCCTCGCGCGCATGGGCCACGCGTAAGGCGTTTTCAGCGAAGCAGATTCCTGTTCGCTTGAAGAGGACGCGATGCCTGCGCTCCCGTCATTGCGAGCCGAAGGCGAAGCAATCCAGCCATTCTAACTCTTCTGGATTGCTTCGTCGCTCGCAGGCAAGTTTACGCAGCCTGAGTAAACTTGCGCGGTGCTCCTCGCAATGACGCGGCGGCAATAGCCCGCAGCATTTCCAAAGACTGATCTGCTTTTACTTGCCGGACATCGTCGGGGTCGCGCCATCATCGTCAACGAAGACGGAAGCGGACTCCCGACTCCGGAGCCGCAAGAATGCGTTTCTGCTGCTTCAGATTATCGAAAAAAAACCGTGGTTCTGATGACGTCAGAACCACGGTTTGATTTTGCTCGAAGTGAAAACGTTCTAGTCGAACGCTTTCAGGATGCTTTCGACCATCTTCTTGGCGTCGCCGAAGAGCATCATCGTATTGGGCCTGAAGAAAAGTTCGTTCTCCACTCCGGCATAGCCCGATCCCATGCCGCGCTTGATAAAGAGAACCGTCTTGGCTTTCTCGACATCGAGAATGGGCATGCCGTAGATCGGCGAGCTCTTGTCCGTTTTCGCGGAAGGATTGGTCACGTCGTTGGCGCCGATGACGAAGGCGACATCGGCCTGCGCGAATTCCGCATTGATGTCTTCGAGTTCGAAAACTTCGTCATAGGGGACGTTGGCTTCCGCAAGCAGGACGTTCATGTGGCCGGGCATGCGGCCGGCGACCGGATGGATCGCATATTTGACATCGACGCCTCTGGCCTTCAACTGATCCGCCATTTCGCGCAAGGCGTGCTGGGCCTGCGCCACCGCCATGCCATAGCCAGGCACGATGATGACCTTCTCCGCATTCTCCATGATGAAGGCCGCATCGTCCGCCGAGCCCTGCTTGACTGGCCGTGTCTCGACCTTTCCGCCAGCCACGGCTGTTTCACCGCCGAAGCCGCCGAGGATGACCGAAATAAACGACCGGTTCATCCCCTTGCACATGATGTAGGAGAGGATGGCGCCGGACGAACCGACCAGCGCGCCGGTGATGATGAGCGCGAGATTGCCGAGCGTGAAGCCGATGCCGGCCGCCGCCCAGCCCGAGTAGGAATTCAGCATCGAAACGACGACCGGCATATCCGCGCCGCCGATCGGAATGATGATGAGGATGCCAAGAGCGAAGGCTCCGAAGGCGATCAGCCAGAAGAGAACCGCGCTCTGGGTAATGACGAAAAGAACGATCAGCAGAACCAGCAGAAGCGCAAGGCCGCCGTTGATGAGGTGGCGTTGCGGCAGCAGGATCGGTTTGCCGGACATGCGCCCGTCGAGTTTCAGATAGGCGATGATCGAGCCGGTGAATGTGATTGCGCCGATGGCGACGCCGATCGACATTTCGATGAGGCTTTGGCGATGAATAGCGCCCGGAACGCCGATGCCGAAGGCCGACGGCGCGTAGCGCGCGCCTGCCGCCACAAAGACCGCTGCAAGGCCGACGAGCGCATGGAAGGAAGCGACCAGTTGCGGCATGGCCGTCATTTGTACGGTCTTGGCGCGCCAGACTCCGATGCTGCCGCCAATCGCGATGCCGAGGATGACCAGAAGCCAGGCCCCTAGGCTGGCGGGCGGCTGGAAGGCGAGCGTCGTCACGATGGCGATTGCCATGCCGGCTATGCCGAACAGATTCCCCTTCCGCGACGTTGCAGGGGAGGACAGCCCGCGGAGCGAGAGAATAAAGAGAATACCGGCGACGAGATAAATCAGCGCCGCAAAATTGGCACTCATCGGCTCAGCCCTTCTTCTTGTACATTGCGAGCATGCGCTCGGTGACGAGGAAGCCGCCGAATATATTGACGGAGGCGAGGATCAGCGCGATGAACCCGAAGATGCGCGCGAGAATGGATCCGCTGCCGGCCGAAAGATGGACGCCGACCGAAAGAAGCGCGCCGACGACGATCACCGAAGAGATCGCGTTCGTCACGGACATCAGCGGCGTGTGCAGCGCTGGCGTGACCGACCAGACCACATAATAGCCGACGAAAACCGCGAGGGCGAAAATCGCCAGCCGGAAGACGAACGGATCAATCGCGCCGCCAGTCGCGACGTGTACTGCGCCAGCCAATCCATGTGCGACCTGATCGGCATAAGCCTGAGCTGCATGGGCGGACTGATGTGCCGCCTCCGCCGCCGCATTGGCTTTGTCGATAAGCTGTTGCGGGCTTACATAGGTCATCTTTTTCCCCTATCCCGAGCGGATCGAATGCCTGCCGATCAGGCGGCAGTCTGGAAATTCGGATGGGCGAGCCCGCCATCCTTCGTCAGCAAAGTCGCCTTCACGAGTTCGTCGTCCCAGTTGATCGCCACCGCCTTGGCGGATTTGTCGATCAGGGTTTCGGCGAATGCGAAAAGATTGCGCGCATAAAGCGCCGAGGCGGTCGCGGCGAGGCGGCCGGCAACATTGAGATGGCCGACAATCTTCACGCCATTTTCGCTGGTGACGACTTCGCCGGGCTTTGAGAGCTCGCAATTGCCGCCGCGTTCGACGGCGAGATCGATGATCACGGAGCCCGGACGCATGGAGGCGACCATCGCTTCGGTGATAAGCACGGGCGCCTTCCGGCCAGGAATGAGCGCGGTGGTGATCACGACGTCCTGCTTGGCGATATGCGAGGCCGTCAGCGCCTTCTGCTTTTCCTGATAGGCGGCCGACATTTCCTTGGCGTAGCCGCCGGCGGTTTCGGCCTGTTTGAACTCGTCGTCCTCGACGGCAATGAACTTGGCGCCGAGGGATACGACCTGCTCTTTGGTTGCGGGGCGAACGTCAGTCGCCGTCACAATGGCGCCGAGCCGGCGCGCAGTCGCGATGGCCTGAAGGCCGGCGACGCCGACACCCATGATGAAGAGCTTGGCGGCCGGAACGGTGCCCGCCGCCGTCATCATCATCGGAAATGCACGGCCGAATTCGGCTGCCGCATCGATGACAGCGCGGTAGCCGGCGAGATTGGCCTGGCTCGACAGAACGTCCATGACCTGGGCGCGGGTGATGCGTGGCATCAGCTCCATTGCGAACAGGAGAACGCCGGTTTCCGCGACGTGCTGCAAGGCTTCGGCCTGATCGTAAGGATCGGCGATCGCCAGTACGACGGCGCCGCGCTTGGCTCCGGCAAGGCTTTTGGGATGGGGGCGGCGGACCCGCAGGATGATGTCTGCATCGGCGACGACGCTCATCGCATCCTCGGCGATTACGGCGCCCGCGGCGACATAATCGGCATCGGGAATGCCCGACTTGGCGCCGGCCTGCGATTGCACGGCGACCTGCGCTCCGAGCGCGAGATATTTCTTCACCGTCTCAGGGGTTGCAGCGACGCGCGCTTCACCGGGATCGGTTTCGGCCGGCACGGCGATACGCATGAGCATCTCCGAAAATTGGGGCAGAGGGTCAAAGGGTCAGGCGAGCCTCGGCGAGGCGCGCCGGTGATTTAAGAACCGACTGTGTGGCACCGCGCGGTTCAAAAGCGATTTGAAAGTGAAGGTCGCAGCATCGGCATTTCCGATGCGCAAAGGCACAACGAAACCTTCTCGTCTCCGATCGCAGAAACGCGGTTGACGCTTTGTGCGGCGAGCAAAAAGCAGCTTTGCTTTGGCCCGGAGCTCTCAGAGCGTGGCGAAAGCGAGGATGATGATAAGCAGGATGACGCTGGCCGTTCCATATTTCACGAGGCTGGTGAAGAACTTGTAGGTCTTCTCGTGCTCCGCATAATCCATATCCGGATGGCCTCCGGCCATGGCGACCTTATGTTCTGCCATTCATTCCTCCTGTCCGGCGCCCATTAGAGCTGAAAAATAGCTTGACCCCGGCGTGTGCGTTCAAACCGCGATCGTCGCCCGGCGTCAAGAGGGAGACGCCGCTCCAGGTAAAATATTTTGTATACCAGAAGCTTTTTCAGGCTTTTCAAGGATGCGCGGATACTTTCACGGCGCGTTGGAAAGGCCAACTGCCGCAAGCGCAGCGGATTGGCGCGTCGCCAGTGCCTCAACCTCGAATTCGGCAATAGCCTCATTGAAAAGCCGATAGAAGTTGAGCTTTGCACCAAGATGCAGGAAAGCGGCGCCAAGACCGATGGCCGCCCGGTCCATGAAGACGAACTCACGCGGCACAGTAATCGGACCGTGGGCGCGCAACGCGCTATGCACCGCAAAAGCCTCGCGTCGCCCATAAAGCCCGGGCGCGACGCCATCTGCGATGGTGCGGGTGCGGTCATCGAGCAAAGGCCCGTAGATGAAGCGCGCCCAGATGTTCAGGGCTTCGATGGCCTCTTTCGGCAGGCCGCGAAAACCCCAGCTTTCATAAGCGTGGACGATGCGCGCCTGATCCTTATGGCGCAGCCCCTCGTAGAGTTCGACCACGCCGGCGACGAAGCGCGGCGGAAAGATGCGGATGCAGCCGTAGTCGAAGAGGTTGATGCCTTCCGCGCCCTCCTTGCCGCCGAACACCGAATAATTGCCGAGGTGCGGGTCGCCATGGATGACGCCGTAATGGCTGAAGGGAATCCACCAGGCCCTGAACAGCGCAGCTCCAATCGTGGCGCGCTCGGCTTCGCTGGCCGAGAATGAGGCGCGCAACGGTTTTCCCTCAAGCCATTCCATGGAGAGAAGGCGCGCGGTCGAGAGGTCCGTCGCGACCCGCGGCACATGGATATTCCCATAGGGCCGGAGAATCCCGGCATAAAGCGCGGCATGGCGCGCCTCGCGGCGATAATCGAGCTCCTCGCGCAGCCGCGCCGCGATTTCCTTGACGATCTCGCTTGTGTCGATCATCGGGCGCAGCCGCCGGTGCAGGGTCATAATCAGATTGAGCTGTTTGAGGTCGGCTTCGACCGCAGAGGCCATGTCCGGATATTGCAGCTTGACCGCGAGGTCGGTCCCATCCTTCGCTTGCGCCCGATGCACCTGTCCGAGCGAGGCCGCGGCTGAGGGTGTGAGATCGAAGGCGGCGAAGCGCGCCCGCCAGTCCGGACCAAGTTCCGCCTGCATGCGCCGCTTGACGAAAGCCGCACCCATGGGCGGCGCTTGCGCCTGTAGCTTCGCCAGGTTCTCGGCATATTCGGGCGGCAGGGCGTCCGGGATGGTCGCAAGCATCTGCGCGACCTTCATCAGGGGGCCTTTCAGGCGGCCAAGCGCCTGAGCGAGAGCCGCGGCGCTTTGGGCATCATTCAACGGACCGCCGAAAAGCCGCGCGCCCGCTATGCGCGCCGCCGCCCCGCCGACATGAGCGCCGACGCGCAGATGCCGCGCGGCGCGAGCGGAAAAGCGATCGGATTCATCATTCATGGGTTGTGCTTTGTGATCTCGCGGGTGGACTGCACCCAATATAGGAGTCGAATAGCTCGATGGCATTTCCAGTTCTTTGGATTGGGAAATGACAATGGGGCAATGCGAGTGTCCCGCCCGCTGAACCATCACTTTTGTGTTGGCAAATGGTCTCTGACCCAGTGAGCGAACGTTTCCTCGTCCACCTCGCTTGCAGCTAGTGCAAGAATACTGGCTGTCGCCGCTTCTGGCGGAACTTTGAAATCAATTCCGTTGAGGCCGAGGAAAACAATGAACGCAGCAAATGCAGCGCGCTTGTTTCCGTCGATGAATGGATGGTTCCGGACGATGCCGAACGCGTAGGA
>SCSF01000024.1 GCA_004298435.1 Beijerinckiaceae bacterium | reverse complement strand
GCACGGCGGGGCCTACTGCTCAAAGGTGGTGCCGTGCTCGAAACGCTGGGCAAGATTACGGCTGTCGCCTTCGACAAGACGGGAACCCTCACCGAAGGCAAGCCCAAGGTGACGGATGTGTTGGCGTTTGGGCGAAGCGAGAGGGACGTGCTGTCGCTCGCGGCGGCGCTGGAAACCGGCTCAAGTCATCCGCTCGCCGTCGCTATACTCGATCGGGCGAAGCGCGAAGCTGTTCCGGTACCGCCGACGGCCGCTGCATCGGCTGTCGCAGGGAAAGGTGTAACCGGCAAGGTTGGCGGGCTGTCGCTCTTCCTCGGTTCACCACAGGCGGCCGGCGAGCGCGCGACGCTCTCGAACGGCCAAATCGACCAAGTGAAGAGCCTAAACGGCGACGGCAAAACGGTTTCTGTGCTGCTGGTGGACAATCAGGTTGTGGGGATCATCGCCATGCGCGATGAGCCGCGCCCGGACGCGGTCGCTGGGCTCAAGGCACTGGCTGCTGCCGGCATTAAGACAATCATGCTGACCGGCGACAACAAGCGCACCGCGGAAGCGATCGGGCGCACTCTCCGCATCGAGCCTCGGGGCGAATGTCTGCCAGAGGATAAGCAGCGGATCGTCCGTGAAATGCAGAAGTGGGGCGAAATAGTTGCCAAGGTGGGCGACGGCATTAACGACGCGCCGGCCCTAGCGACGGCCGACGTGGGCATTGCAATGGGCGGCGGCACGGATGTGGCGCTTGAAACCGCCGATGCGGCTGTGCTGCACGGAAGGGTGCTGGATATTGCGCGCATGATCGAATTGTCGAAAGCGACAATGGGAAACATCCGCCAGAACATCACGATCGCTCTGGGCCTGAAGGCCGTGTTTCTCGTGACCACGATTCTCGGCATCACCGGACTTTGGCCCGCGATCCTGGCCGATACGGGAGCAACCGTGCTCGTAACGGCGAACGCCATGCGTCTATTGGCATGGCGGGGAGTCAATGCGAACGTCGCATAGGGGTAACGGGCAGCTCCGCTGAATTGAGTCGAGGCCGTGATGCAGGATATGATGAACGGTATGGGCGGAATGATGTGGGGCATGGGCCTGTTCGGGCTCGTGATAACGATTCTCGTGCTGCTCGCCATCGCAGCTCTCGTGAAGTACCTGTTTTTCCGGTGAGGCTCGCCAAGTGCTCATCGGTAGGCGCTGCACGGGTCCTGGCAATTGCCGCACTTGGTCATTGCGTGAAACTGGTCCCGGCAGATACGTCAAACCATACGTAAAGCGCGGCAAAAATTACGCGGCCGACGCAGAGGCTCTTTGCGAGGCGACGAACCGACCGACGATACACTGCGTGCCGGTAAAGACTGTCGATGTCCGCAGCTTTCCTATCGTGGAGGTACTTCGCGACCTAGCGTGGGCTGACACTAGGACCGGGTGATTCAGTTCCTTGCCTTACCGGAGTCCGCCCGGCGGGCCATCTACACGATGAATGTTATTGAAGCGCTCGACGCAAAACTACGTCGCGCCGCGCGCACGAAAGACCGTTTCCAACTGACGACGCGGCGATGAAACTGCTGCGTCCCTCATGGTGACATGGCCAGAGAGTGGACCAAAAGATCTCCGGCGCAAGGATCACGCTTCGGCCATACCCAGTTTTGGTATACCTGGCGCGTGTTGCTGGCCTGAGTGTCGGGTTCGGCGTCGACCACAACATGGGCGGCTCGGGCACGATCTCGGCCCTCTTCGAGATGCCACCAAGCGTCTGGCAGAAGAAGCTAGAGCCGTTTCGGTTCTGATGGAATCAGAATCGCGGCTCTACTTATTGTTCGACGCGTTTTCTTCACGCGAACCGGAAACCACTTTGCTTGAAAGCACTCTAAGATTCAGCTCTTGGCCGCGACCGGCGGCCGCGTCGCTGCCCGTGGTCGGCATCGCTGATCCGATCAAGGGACAACGCCTGAGGCGATCGCGGCGCTCCACGCACTTGGATTCACGGCGGCGATGGTCACGGAGGTACCCTCCTCAGTAGGTTGCGAGCCTGCGTTCGGACACCAGGTTGTTGCCATCGCACAACATGGCTCGGGTTCCCACAGATGAGCCGTTCGCGCCCTTGTTCGGCCTCGATTCTGAGGCTAGGGTCACAGGTTGACGGAATCCACCGCGAATGGACGAATGCTGAGCAGTGTAACCAAAAGAATGAGGCTTCGGGCGGCGCTGACACTAGCGCTGATCTATGCGCTTTGCGTTGTTGCCCCTCCGCTAG
>SCSF01000023.1 GCA_004298435.1 Beijerinckiaceae bacterium | reverse complement strand
CCAGTCGCGAATATACGCCAGACGACAAGGGTGCAGATCGACAGGAAGAGAAACGTCGCGGCAAGGCTCAGAGCGACGTTGACGTCAGCCGTCCCGAAAAAGCTCCAGCGAAAGCCGCTGATGAGATAAACGACGGGATTGAACAAAGTGACGGTCCGCCAGACTGGCGGCAATATATTGATCGAGTAGAAGCTGCCGCCGAGAAACGTCAGCGGCGTGATCAGAAGCAGCGGCACAACCTGCAATTTCTCGAAGCGATCGGCCCATATGCCGATGATGAAGCCGAACAGGCTGAAGGTTACAGCCGTCAATACGAGAAATCCCAGCATGAATGCCGGATGCTTGATCGAGAGCGGCACGAACAGGCTCGCTGTGGCGAGGATGATCAGCCCGAGGATGATCGATTTCGTTGCGGCAGCGCCGACATAGCCGAGAATCATTTCAAAGAAAGAAACCGGCGCCGACAAAAGCTCATAAATCGTGCCGGCGAATTTCGGAAAGAAAATTCCGAATGACGCGTTGGTGATGCTTTGCGTCAGAAGCATCAGCATGATGAGCCCCGGCACGATGAACGCGCCATATGAGACGCCATCGATTTCCTTGATGCGCGAGCCGATGGCCGCACCGAAAACGATGAAGTAAAGCGATGTCGAAATTACCGGCGAGATGATGCTTTGCAGCAGCGTGCGGCCGGTGCGTGCCATCTCGAAGACATATATGGCGCGAACGGCGTGAAGATTCATTGTCTCTGCCTCACCAGTTGAACGAATATATCCTCAAGTCTGCTTTCGTTCGTCGTGACGTCTTCGAAGGCAAGCCCGAGCGCCGCTATGTCCGCGAACAGGGCGGACACGGAGCTGCCATCGCGCGTCGTTGTATAGGTGTAAATCAGGCTGCCGCCGTCTTCCGCGAGCACGAGGTCATAGGCGGCAAGGCTTTCGGGAATTGCATCGAGCTTTTCGTGAAGACTCAGCGTCAGTTGCTTCTTGCCGAGTTTGCGCATCAGCAGAGTCTTGTCTTCGACAAGGATCAGTTCTCCCTTGTCGATGATGCCGACCCTGTCGGCGATGGCCTCCGCCTCTTCGATGTAGTGGGTGGTGAGAATGATCGTCACGCCGGATGCGCGCAGCGTTTCGACGATCTGCCACATATCCTTGCGCAATTCGATGTCGACGCCGGCGGTCGGCTCATCGAGGAAGAGAATGCGCGGCTCGTGCGACAGGGCTTTGGCGATCAGAAGCCGGCGCTTCATGCCGCCGGAAAGCATTCTGATTTCGCTTTTGCGTTTATCCCAGAGCGTCAGATCGCGGAGGGTCTTTTCGATCAGCTTGGGGTCGTCCGGCTTGCCGAAGAGACGGCGGCTGAATGTTACAGAGTTCCAGACCGTTTCGAACGCCTCGGTTGTCAGTTCCTGCGGCACCAGGCCAATCATCGCCCGTGTCACGCGATAATCTCTGACGATGTCATGCCCGGCGACGCGGACGCTGCCCTGCGTGGCGTTCACGATGCCGCAAACGATGCTGATCAGCGTCGTCTTGCCGGCCCCGTTTGGCCCGAGGAGCGCCAGAATTTCTCCCGCCCGTATGTCGAGATCGATGCTCTTGAGCGCGGAAAAGCCGGAGGCATAGGTTTTCGAGAGATTGGAAACGGAGATGATGGGCGACATGCCCCGGCTTATACCGTGCTCTCACGCATCCCCCAAGCTGCCCTCAAGCACTCTTGATCGGCTCTGGAACGGCTGCGTGCCTCACGGCGTTTCCCGGCAAAACCAACTTCCGGGGTTTGCATGTCCCACAAAAAAATCGAAAAACCCGAGCGCAAACAATCTGCCGAAGAAAAGTCCACCCGTGCGAAAGCACGCGACGATGACCTCGATCGCGCTCTGGAAGACAGTTTTCCCGCCAGCGATCCGCCGCAAATGACCCAGCCGTATGTGAAGGCCGGCGGCCCGCGGCGCTCGAAGGCTACCCATAAATAGGCCGGGCTGGCAGGCGGCTTTTTTGCCGCAAGGCTCCGGCTTCGAACCCGCCGCGGGTCCGCCTTTCCTTGGCGGGTGCGGGCTGCTATTGGCGTGCCATGAGCACACATCGACTCGAAAATATCCGTAATTTTTCCATTATCGCCCATATCGATCATGGCAAATCGACGCTTGCCGACCGGCTGATTCAGATGACCGGGACCGTGGCGGCGCGGGACATGGTGGAGCAGGTGCTCGATTCGATGGAGATCGAGCGCGAGCGCGGCATCACCATCAAGGCGCAAACCGTCCGGCTCGAATACAAGGCCAATGACGGCAAGACCTATATCCTCAATCTCATGGATACGCCTGGCCATGTCGATTTCGCCTATGAGGTCTCGCGCTCGCTCGCGGCCTGCGAAGGCTCGTTGCTCGTCGTCGATGCGAGCCAGGGTGTCGAGGCGCAGACGCTCGCCAATGTCTATCATGCGCTGGATGCCGGGCATGAGATCGTGCCGGTGCTCAACAAGGTCGATCTGCCGGCCGCGGAGCCTGAGCGAGTCAAGGAGCAGATCGAGGATGTGATCGGCCTTGATGCGCAGGATGCGGTGCTGATTTCGGCGAAGACGGGTCTCGGCGTCGAAAACGTTCTGGAGGCGATCGTCACTCACCTGCCGCCGCCGCAGGGCGATGCGGAGGCGCCATTGAAGGCGCTGCTCGTCGATAGCTGGTATGACGCTTATCTCGGCGTCGTGGTTCTCGTGCGCATCATCGATGGCACGATGAAGAAGCATCAGAAAATCCTGATGATGGGCACGAACGCGCATTACGAGATCGACCGCATCGGCGTGTTCCGGCCGAAAATGCTCGATACGGAAGTGCTCGGGCCGGGCGAAGTCGGCTTCATTACGGCGCAGATCAAACAGGTCGCCGACACGCGCGTCGGCGATACGATCACGGATGAGAAGCGGCCTTGCGCGCAGGCGCTGGCTGGCTTCAAGCCGGCGCAGCCGGTGGTGTTCTGCGGGCTTTTCCCAGTCGATGCAGCGCAGTTCGACGATCTGCGCGCGGCGATGGCGAGACTGCGGCTCAACGATGCGAGCTTCTCCTTCGAGATGGAGAGTTCTGCGGCGCTAGGCTTCGGCTTCCGCTGCGGATTTCTCGGGCTGCTGCACCTCGAAATCATTCAGGAACGGCTGGCGCGCGAGTTCAATCTCGATCTCATCGCGACGGCGCCTTCGGTCATCTACAAAATCCTGATGCGCTCGGGCGAAGAGATCGAGATGCACAATCCGGTCGATATGCCAGACCCTACGCGCATCGAGGAGATCAGGGAGCCCTGGATCAGAGCCACCATTCTGACGCCGGACGATTATCTCGGCGCCGTTCTCAAGCTCTGTCAGGACAGGCGCGGCGTTCAGGTCGATCTCAATTATGTCGGCAAGCGCGCCATGGCGGTCTATGATCTGCCTCTGAACGAGGTGGTGTTCGATTTCTACGATCGGCTGAAATCGATCTCGAAAGGCTATGCGAGCTTCGATTACGCGATCACCGATTATCGTGCCGGCTATCTCGTGAAGATGTCGATCCTCGTCAATGCCGAACCGGTCGATGCGCTCTCGATGCTGGTGCATCGCGACCGCGCCGAATTGCGCGGCCGGGCGATGGTCGAGAAGCTGAAAGAGCTCATCCCGCCGCATCTCTTCCAGATTCCGGTGCAGGCGGCGATCGGCGGCAAGATCATCGCGCGGGAGACGGTGCGCGCCTTGCGCAAGGATGTGACCGCGAAATGCTACGGCGGAGACGCAACGCGCAAGCGCAAGCTGCTTGAGAAGCAGAAGGCGGGCAAGAAGCGCATGCGCCAGTTCGGCAAGGTAGAGATCCCGCAAGAGGCCTTCATTGCGGCGCTGAAGATGGATGACTGAGAGCGCCCCAGGCGCGCGTCATGCGCGGACTTGATCCGCGCATCCAGGAACGTGGCCCCAGTAGGACGAAGCAATCCACAAGGCCTTGGCCAGTCGGAAGGCCCTTGCCTTCATCGTTAGCATTTGTGTCTGGATGCGCGGATCAAGTCCGCGCATGACGCGGTGTGCAGATTGCTGCCTCACTTGCCAACGGCAGGGTCGTCTTCCCCATCGTAACGCTGTATTTTTTGGGATTGTTGCATTCTTGCCAGTTGTTTCCCGGCGCTAAATTACATACGCTAGCGGCAAAATAATTACGACGCGGGACCCGCCACGGTTCTCGCCAACGATCAATTTTCTTGCTGCGCTCTGATGACATGCGGAATGGTCCGCCTCACAGACGTGCAGCCGCCGGGGGCATATATGAAAATGAATTTGGCGAAGCTGTTTGCGGCTGTGATTTTAGCTTCCGCGCTGGCCGATGGCGCTCTTGCGGCCGATTTGCCGTCCATCAAGGGGCCACCGGCCCTTGAACCGGTTCCGGTGGCTAGCTGGACCGGCTTTTACGCCGGCGTGAACGCGGGATGGGCCTCGATCAACGATCATGGAAAGGAGACCTGCTACACTCCGGCAGGTACACTTTTCGGGCGCGGTTGCGGCTTGCCGCCGGATGAGCCGATCAATGCAAGCGGGTTCCTCGGTGGTGCGCAGGTCGGTTATAACTGGCAGGTCAACCAGTTCCTTTTGGGCCTTGAGACGGATTTCCAGGGCGCTGCCCTCAAGGGTTCATCCTTTTCCTCCGGCCGAGTTGCTATCGTTGGCGGCGGTCTTTCTCCGCTTGGCACTCTCACGGTAGAGGAAAGACTTTCGTGGCTTGGCACTCTCCGTGGCCGGGCGGGTTTTCTCGTGACGCCGGCGTTGCTCCTCTATGGCACCGGCGGCCTTGCCTATGGCGGAGCCAGCGTCGACTATGACAGGAGCTTTCCTGCAATCAGCTACATGTCCTCCAGATCCGGCACCAGGGTTGGGTGGACAGCGGGCGGCGGAGCGGAATATGCCCTTGGCAATAACTGGTCTGTGAAGGCCGAGGGGCTTTTCTACGATCTTGGTTCGATCACGAGCCAAAATGGCTCCACGCCTGTTGCCACCGGCTTCACGGCAGGCAGGAATTTCAGGCTGGAAGGCGCCATCGCCCGCGTCGGGTTGAACTACAGGTTCGGCTGGGCCGCTCCGGCAACGCCGCTCGTCGCGAAATACTGACGGGCTGCGGATAGGAGATTGTGCCTGCCGGCAACCCTCAATGTCATGCGCGGACTTGATCCGCGCATCCAGACACATAGAGCCGTTTCGGTTCTGATGGAATCAGAACCACGGCTCTATATATTTGTTTTGACGCGTTTTCCTAACGCGAACCGGAAGCCACTTCGCTTGAAAACGCTCTAGGCACGGATCGATACGATGGCTGCCATCGGTTGCGGGGATAAAACGATTTTCACGGCGACTGGATGCGCGGATCAAGTCCGCGCATGACGCGGTATGTAGATTGCTGCTTCACCCCGCCGACCGTCCCACTTCCCATCGCTGTGCTTATGGGGAGAGGGAACTATTTCGAGCCGTCGGCCAGCCAGTCGAATTTATAATTGATGGCCGCGCGCAGAACCTGCTCGCTCAGGTCGCCTTGCCGGTAGGCGGAGGGAAATCGCGAGTCGTCGGGCATGAAGGACCTGCCCGGCCCGAGATCAGCGTAGAGATATTCGCCTTTCAAAGTCCAGTTCTTGGACAAAGCGTATTCGAGGCCGCCGCCGATCGCCACGCCGGCGGCGAGACGCGACGAACTCCCCATTGAGAAATACTGCCCGTCCGGCGCGAGAATCGCATAGCCGTCGGTGAAATTCCGTCCTGCAAGGGCGAGGCCGGCGGTGGCGTAGATCAGAGTGCGGTCGTCGAGCGTCGTGCCGAAGCGTCCGCGCAGGGTCGAGAGCCAGTGCGAGCTCACGCCCGACGTGAAAGCGAGGGTTTCCGTCGCCCGTGGCGGACCAAAGACCCCCGCCGTCGTATCGAGGCCGGTGTAGGAGAGGTCGCCCTCGACGCCGAGGACAAAATTCATAACCTGATAATTGAAGCCGACCTGGCCGCCTCCGACAAAGGCATGCAGATGGTTCTGGGAGGGGCTGTTGGCGGCAGCGACCGCGCTGCCTATGGCGTCCATGGCTGCCGCCCAGAATCCTTCCGGCGCCTTTTTCGTCTTGCCATCCGTCCAGTTGTAGACGCCGCTCTCGCCACCGTAGAATCCGGTCCAGGTGAAGAGGGGCGGAGAGGCGGAGCCGAATGCCGGCGTAATCGTCACCTCGCCGGCATAAGAACCTGGCATGAAAGCGAACATCGACAGGGCGAAACCACCGAAAAAATGTGCCCTCAGGATTTTTTGGCGGCGGCTCTTGCCGGCTGATCTCATCGTCGTGCCGCTCCAACGCGCTACAGGCGCTTCTTGGTTTCGCGGAAGCATGGATGGCAGGATTACCTTAACCGCCATTTTATGGATTCATCGGTTCCGACACAAGCTTGGCTTTGGTTCGCGGACCTTTCACGCGTTCCCCAAAGGCGCAATTTATCCCGGGCCGGGGTTTGATGGTCTAACTATTCGCCTCTATGCGTTTTCTTCCCGCGAACCGGTAGCCACTTTGCTTGAAAACGCTCTAGATTATCGACCAAGAGCCGCGCAAGGCCCCCTCTTGGAATGCACATGTATATTATCGCGCGCAATATCACCGGGCCTCGCTTGCGATGCGAAGCGCTCATGGTCGACAAGGAGCACTACACGCCCTGGCCTCCGAGGTCCGAGGATGGGTGGCGGCGCGCGTACAAGTTTCGTGACAGATTGATGGCCGAAGTGGTGCGCATGGAACTCGACCCCATGGGCGAAAATCTGAAAGTGATCGAGGCCGTTTACATTCCCTGATCTGAAGAGCTGTCGGGTGCGTCGTCAGTGGGCGTCAACGCTTTGGCGAAACGATCCGCGGCGCGTGCGATCTCTGCCGCCCGTTGCCGCATCAGGGCAAGCATATCCGCATAAAGCCGATCGGCATTTTCGCGCGTCCTCTCGCCAAGGAGAAAGCGGGCGAGCGCAGTCTCGTCGCGGCCAAGCGCCCGCGCAGCCTCGCGTTGCCAATCCGCGCCGAAGAGGAGACGCGCCGCCGCCTTGAACAACTCTTCGCGCGGCTGGATGTCGTCGCGTCCCACGCCGGCGCTATTGTCATCGGGGG
>SCSF01000022.1 GCA_004298435.1 Beijerinckiaceae bacterium | reverse complement strand
GATCAACTTCATCGGCGATGACGCGCTCTATGGGCGCAACTGGGGCTGCATCGAGGATCATCCCTTCCTGCATTTCGAGGTCTGCTATTATCAGGCAATCGACTTCGCCATTGCGCGCGGCCTGTCCCGCGTTGAGGCTGGCGCGCAGGGCGAGCACAAGCTCGCGCGCGGCTATATCGCCGTTCCGACCTATTCGGCGCATGACATTGCCGACAGGCGCTTCGCCTCCGCCATCGACGAATTTCTGGCGCGCGAGCGCAAAGCCGTCGATGACGCGCTCGATGAATATGCCGAAATGGCCCCGTTCAAAAGAGGGGCATGAGGCGGCAGGTTCAGGAGGCAAAGTGGCTATATTCGAGATCACATTAGACTAGCCGCAGCGCAGACGCGCAATCACTAAAGAGCACGAAAAAGAGGACCGAACACAACCCGGCTCCCTTCCCTTGCGGGAAGGGGGCCAATTAGGCTGCACTTTCCGTGTCTGACACGGTGACACTGACAGAGCTTTGCGGAAGCACGAGTGCCCAATTAGTGTCGCCCGAGCCAAACGTGACAATATTTCCCCGATAGCGCCGTTTTCATTCGAGGGAAGCTGAACGAGGGTGAAGCTGCTCCCACCACCCACGCTATTCCACCAAGCATTCGCCACATCCTTGGCTGTTGTCTCAGGGGTCGCTTCCACGCCGTTCCAGCCTATGCCCTGATCTTCCAGTTTAAGCTCACTTAACGCCTGTTGAATGCTTGTTAGCGATGGGAGTCCGCTGGGCAAAGATGCGCCTTGCATTGCGGTCGCGGATACAGCGCCATTGGCTATCGTAATGTTGACCGCATCCGCTGCTGTTGCAGCGACGTAACTACTATAACCTGAGGCTCCATTGTGAGTGGCGGGATTCAAGTTGATCTGACTGACAACCGTATGATCGACCAAAGAGACCGCATCTTCAATTTGTTGAACGGCATTCGGCGAAGAAACTGTGACGCTGGCACTCAAGAAAGAACTGGAGTCGCCTGACTGGGCGGCATAAGCCGCCGCCACGGTGGTGATGCTTGCCGATCCTCCTGCCGATGTTTCCATCTGCGCCTGCGCCAATATCGCCTTGATCGCATTTGCCGGATCGTTTGTGCTCGAACCTGAGACGCCGGGCGAGGTCGATTGAGCGGAATTTGTTGCTTTCGAGTCTGACGATGAAGAAGTGGAATTCGCGCCGAACAGCGTCAGCAGCTCGGCCGAAGACAGGCCGCCGAAGGCATTCACCGAAGAAAGCATGCCGCACCTTATGTCCGCCCCGGTGGCCTTACATCGTCGAGGAGGCGGTTCGGTCGCTTGGCCATCATGGCCAAACATGAGTCGTGCGTAGAGCTATACGATCATGTTCAACGGAACCTGTAAACGGGCGGTAAACTTTGCCCTCTGACCAGTCCGGCGCGGCGCTGCGAAGGGCATCGCGATTTGCGGCCGGCTCCAACGCGGATCATACGCGCTGCACTGGCCCAGGATATTGCGCGACCATTGGGTCGGCCGTCAGCAAAGTGATCCCTTCGACAATCGATTGAGCGACAAGAATACGATCGAACGGATCCTTGTGGAGCGTTGGCAGCAGATCAATGCTGACCGCATGCTCGCTTGTAACGGCAAGTTCGCGATAACCGTTCTCCAGCAAGCCGCGACGCAACAGCCTTGGGTCAGCTCGAAAATCAGCCCGGCCCAGAGCATTTTTGATCGCGATTTCCCAGAGGCTGGCGGCACTGAAGAACAGTTCGTTTTGAGGATCGTCGATCACTGCGCGCACCGCCGCCGACAGATGCTCTGGTTGCCCCGCCGCCCATAAGAGAAGGTGCGTGTCGAGCAAAAGCTTCACGGATCATGCCCGAACATCTCAGCGATCGCCGTCTCTCCCATGCGATCGAAATCGTTCGGCACGACAATTTGCCCACGCATAAATCCAAGCCGGCGCATCTCTCCAGCGGCGGGGGCATCCAGCGGCATGACTTTCACCAGAGGCATGCCCGCCTTGGCGATCACGAACGCTTCTCCCTTCGCGGCCTGGTCCACAAGCCGGGACAAATGCGTTTTGGCCTCGTGAATATTGATGACGCGCATTTGCCGCCTCATTGAACTAAGTTTTGTTGGTTTAGTCTATTGGCGTGGACGACGCAAATTCTTGCAGCCCGCCCCTCCCCTGCGTCCTTTGCCGCTTTGACAAGGCAGCCGCTCACGCCATATGCCCAACGGATGACCGAACTGCCTCCACAAAGCTTGGCTGTGGCGCGCGCCCCCGCCGATTGGGCCGACCGCGCGACCTATGGAATTGTCGTCGCGCTCGGCCTGTTCCTGTTCTGGCTCTCGCATGAGCATCCCTCCGCGATGCCGCTTTGGGGTCCGTGGGACTTTTCACCCACCTTCTATCTGGCGACTGCGCTCGCCTTTTACTGGTACTGGCGCGGCATCGCCCTGACGCCAGCGGCGGAGCGGCCACCGGTCTGGCGGCGCTGCTTCTTTCTCGCCGGCCTGCTGCTGATCTACGGCGTGTTGCAGACGCGCTTCGAATACTGGTCGCAGCATATGTTCTTTCTGAACCGGCTCCAGAACCTCGCGATGCACGATCTGGGGCCGTTTCTGATCGCGCTTTCCTGGCCGGGGGCCGCCATCGGGCGCGGCATGCCGGTATTTGCACAGCGCGCCGTGCGGAGCCGGTCTGTCCGCGCGGTGGGAAGCTTCCTGCATCATCCGCTGGTCGCCGCCCTGCTGTTCAACGGGATCGTCTATTTCTGGCTGGTACCGCCGATCCATTTCCGCGCCATGATCGACCACCGGCTCTACGCGGTGATGAACTGGAGCATGGTTCTTGGCGGCCTGCTGTTCTGGCTGCTGGTGCTGGACCCGCGGCCGAAGCCGCCGGCTCGCACCTCCTATGGCATGCGCGCGGCGCTTTCCTTCGGCGTCATGTTTCCGCAGATCACGCTTGGCGCTGTGATCGCCTTCATGCCGCGCGATCTTTATTCCTATTACGATCTCTGTGGACGTCTGTTTGAATCGATCAGCGCGCTGAGCGATCAGCACATTGGCGGGATCATTCTCTGGATTCCACCGGGCATGATGAGCGCTATCGGCGTGCTGCTCGTGTTGAATTACATGCGGCTTCACGAGGAAGCCACCGTGGAGACTGAAGATGAAGCCTCGCGTAACTTCGCAATGCTCGCCAGCCGCTGGACCGGACGCTAGACCCGCAGCCTTTGCATTGGTCGCGCTTGCGGCGCTCGCCCTCGGCGCGGCTCCGGCCTTCGCGGGCTCCAACGGGCTCAGCGTCAAAGACGGCTGGATGCGGACGATCATTCCGTCGCGCCCGGCAGCCGGCTATTTCACCTTGTCAAATACGACCGATAAGCAACAGGTTCTCGTCGGCGCAGAGTCGCCCGCCTGCGGCATGCTTATGCTGCATCAAAGCCAGCATAAAAGCGGCATGGAGCACATGGCGATGGTGAAAAGCGTCGTCGTTCCCGCACATGGCAAAGTCACATTCGCGCCCGGCGGCTATCATCTGATGTGTACGTCGCCGACGAAAGAGTTGGTGAAGGGGCACAATGTTCCTGTCACGCTGCACTTCGCCGACAAGTCCAGTCTTACGGCGCAATTCGCCGTGCGTGGTGTGAACGGGAAGTAGAGCGAAGGCTTCCGTTTCAAGTGGCGCGCATGCCAGTGTGTCGTCATTGCGAGGAGGCGCAGCCGACGAAGCAATCCATCTCTAACTCGCAGATTTTCTGGATTGCTTCGCTGCGCTCGCAATGACGCGTAATTCGATGACTACACCATCCCCTTGAGCCGGCTGAAAAGGCCCGTTGGATGCGCCTCGTCGATGAGCCGCTTCAGATCGGCGGCAGTCCCCGAAATATCCGACTTCGGCGAGTCCAGCGACGGGATCAGAAGACGCGCGGCGCCGCTCCCGTCGAAGACATAGGTGCCGGCGCTATGGGTGACCTCGTAAGGATGGCCCTTGCTCGCCGGGGAGACTGAATAGACGACGCGAAAGCGCCGCGTGATCGCCGCGAGCTGGTCCGGCGTGCCACGCAATCCGACGATCCGTGGCCCGAAATTCTTCACATAATCGGCAAGCACCGGCACGGTATCGCGGTTGGGATCGACCGTGACGAAAAGGACGCTGACATTTTTTGCCTGCGGTCCGAGCTTGCGGATAATATCGTCCACATTGGTCAGCGTCGTGGGGCAGACATCGGGACAAAAAGTGTAGCCGAAATAGAGCAGCACGATCTGGCCGCGATAGTCGGCCTGCGTGACCAGCCTGTCATCCGATGCGCGCGTCAAAGTGAAGGCGAGCGATGGCGCGCTTCCGGCTATGTCGACGGAATGAAATGGTCCCTTCTGGCAGCCGGCCAGCGCAGTCGCGCTCAGGCCCGCCGCCATGAGGCCGAGGACGCGGCGGCGCGACAGCATCGGGGCGAATATTTTCTCGTCCAAGACAAACTCACAAATGTGCGAGCGTGTGATGAGCAGCGGCGTAGTGGAAGATGAATGCAAACGCCATAACTGCGACGAAAATGCCCGTAATCACCACGGCAAGCGTGACCAGGAACAATTGGTTCCGTCCCCGAGGCACGGGCCGCGCGACGATCCGCACGCTCTCCAGCGAGACGCCCGGCATCGCTTCTGTCGATTTCGAAGGCTCGCTTTCCGGCATGGCCAAGCTCACGGAAGGATTTGCTCCGCGCTCCGGCGGGGTCCCCCGCTTCTAGCACCCGCGAACAGTGCGAGCGAGCCTCGATCGCTTATCCTACTGCGACATATCATCGGGCCTTACGGAAAGAGGGACAGTGAATTTCGGTCTGGACAGATTTGCCTCGGGGGAATTACCGATAGACGGTCGCCTGAAGGGAGCCGCCATGCCAGCCCGCCTTAAAAACGCTTACGACGACAACAACATCTTCGCCAAGATTCTACGCGGCGAGATGCCGTGCCACAAAGTTTATGAAGACGATGTCGCTTTCGCCTTCATGGACATCATGCCCCGGACGAAAGGCCATTGTCTGGTCATCCCAAAATGCGCCTGCCGCAACCTTCTCGACGCCGATCCTGACGTTCTCGCAGAGCTCATCAAACGGGTGCAGACGATCGCGCAGGCCGCCAAGGCGGCCTTCGACGCCGATGGCGTCACCGTTCACCAGTTCAACGAACAGGCAGGTGGACAGGTGATCTTCCATCTGCACTTTCACATTCTGCCGCGTTGGGCAGGCATCGAGCTGTTGCCCCCCGCAAGCGCGATCGAGGAACCACATGTGCTTGAGACGAACGCTGCGAAACTCGCGGCCACGCTGACGCGGGATTCATAAAGGCGAAGTGGCTTACAATTAAATTGAGCCGCGGTTCTGATAAAAACAGATCCGCGGCTCCAATTTTTTGGCGCTACCTGCGTTCAGGCCAGAACGGCCTGAACGTTTCGCGATGTGTGGTCAGTTCTGCAACGGCACGTTGGGAACAATCCCGGCTGGCTTTTCCGTTTCCTCATCCGTCTCCTCGACCACCGCTTCATCCTCCGGCGCATCGGGATCCGGATCTTCGCCGTCCGGGCCACCCTCGTCGTCATCGCCCTTGAGCTTGCGCGCCTTGGCGCGGCGCACCTCCGGTTCCGAGCGCACGCGCTTCTTGCCAGCTTCAACGATGTCGCGTTCAGGCCGCGGCAGCACAGGACCCTCCGGGAACACGAAGCCGAGCTTCTTGACGCCGTTTTCATCCGACGTCACGACAACGCGCACCGTGCCGCCATTCTTCAGCCGGCCGAAGAGCACTTCATCGGCAAGCGGCGTCTTGATCGTCTCCTGGATAACGCGCCCAAGCGGCCGCGCGCCCATCTGTTCATCATAGCCGTTCTCAACAAGCCAGTTGCGCGCCTCGTCGGTGAGTTCGATCGAGACATTGCGATCCGCAAGCTGGGCATCGAGCTGCATGATGAACTTGTCGACGACCTTGACGATCACATCATGCGGCAGATGGCCGAAGGTCACAGTCGCATCGAGGCGGTTGCGGAATTCCGGAGCAAACATGCGGTTGATCGCCTCCAGATCCTCGCCTTCGCGCTTGCTGCGGGTGAAGCCATAGGCCGAACGCTGCATGTCGGCTGCGCCGGCATTCGTCGTCATAATCAGAATCACATTGCGGAAATCGATCTGCTTGCCATTGTGATCCGTGAGCTTGCCGTGATCCATGACTTGCAGAAGGATGTTGTAGAGATCCGGATGCGCCTTCTCGATTTCGTCGAGCAGCAGCACGCAATGCGGATGCTGGTCGATCGCATCGGTCAAGAGACCGCCCTGATCGAAGCCGACATAGCCTGGAGGCGCGCCTATGAGCCTCGAGACCGTATGGCGCTCCATATACTCCGACATGTCGAAGCGGACGAGTTCCACGCCCAGAGCCACCGAAAGCTGACGCGCAACCTCGGTCTTGCCCACGCCCGTCGGGCCTGAGAAGAGATAGGAGCCAATCGGCTTCTCGGCGTCGCGCAAACCCGCGCGCGCGAGCTTGATCGCCGACGTGAGCGCTTCGATCGCCTTGCTCTGGCCGTAGACCACCCGCTCCAGCGTCTCGGTAAGATGCTCGAGAACCTCGGCATCGTCCTTCGACACGGTCTTCGGAGGAATCCGCGCCATGGTCGCGATCGTCGTCTCGATTTCCTTCAGACCGATCGTTTTCTTGCGCTTGTTCTCGGGCAGCAGCATCTGGCTCGCGCCTGTCTCGTCGATCACGTCGATCGCCTTGTCCGGCAGCTTGCGGTCATTGATGTAACGCGCAGACAGCTCCACCGCGGCTTTCACCGCTTCGTTGGTGTAACGGACCTTGTGGAACTCCTCGAAATAAGGCTTGAGCCCCTTCATAATCTCGATCGCATCCTCGATCGAAGGCTCGTTCACATCGATCTTCTGGAAGCGCCGGACGAGCGCACGGTCTTTCTCGAAATACTGGCGGTATTCCTTGTAGGTCGTCGAACCGATGCAACGCAGAGCGCCCTGCGCCAACGCCGGTTTCAGGAGGTTCGATGCATCCATCGCGCCACCGGATGTCGCACCGGCGCCGATAACGGTATGGATCTCGTCGATGAAGAGGATCGCCTTCTTGTGGTTCTCGATCTCCTTCATCACCTGCTTCAGCCGCTCTTCGAAATCGCCACGGTAGCGCGTGCCGGCCAGAAGCGTGCCCATGTCGAGAGCAAACACCGTCGCATCCGCGAGCACTTCCGGCACTTCGTTCTTGACGATCTTGCGCGCCAGCCCTTCCGCAATCGCGGTCTTGCCAACGCCCGGATCGCCGACGAGCAAGGGATTGTTCTTGTGGCGGCGGCATAGCACCTGAATGGTGCGCATCACTTCGGCCTCGCGTCCGATCAGGGGATCGATCCTGCCGTCGCGCGCCTTCTTGTTCAGGTTGATGCAATAGGCGTCGAGAGCGCCTTCTTTCTTTTTCGATTCGCCGGCGTCCTTGTCCTTCGGGTCGCGGCTCTCCTCCTCATCCGTGCCACGCGGCGTTTTGGAGGCATCCGTCAGCCCTGGACGCTTGGCGATCCCGTGGCTGATGTAGTTCACGGCATCATAGCGCGTCATATCCTGCTCTTGCAGAAAATAGGCGGCATGGCTCTCGCGTTCGGCGAAGATTGCAACCAGAACATTGGCGCCCGTCACCTCTTCGCGGCCGGACGACTGGACATGGATGACGGCGCGCTGGATGACGCGCTGAAAGCCGGCCGTCGGCTTTGCGTCCTCGTGCCCGTCGCTCACCAGATTATCGAGTTCCTGATCGATGTAATCGCGCAGATTTTTCCGCAAAAGCTCGAGATCGACCGAGCAGGCGCGCAGAACCGCCGCCGCCTCGCTGTCCTCGGTCAGGCTCAGCAGAAGATGTTCGAGCGTTGCATACTCGTGATGGCGCTCATTGGCGACAGCGAGCGCGCGATGCAGAGTTTGTTCGAGATTGCGCGAAAATGAGGGCATGGCGGTTCCGATCTCTCATTTCTTTTCCATGATGCATTGCAGCGGATGCTGGTGCTTCCTGGCATAGTCCATCACTTGGGTAACTTTCGTTTCGGCGACTTCATAAGTAAAGACACCACATTCCCCGACACCATGCTGATGGACGTGAAGCATGATCCGTGTCGCCTCTTCCGGTCCTTTGCTGAAGTATTTCCGCAATACGGTAACCACAAACTCCATCGGTGTATAATCATCATTCAGGAGCAGAACGCGGTACATGTTCGGCCGCCGCGTCTGCGTCTTGGGCCGTGTGATGACCGACGTGCCGGCGCCCGATCCCTTGTCGCCGGACTTTTGCTGGTCTTTCGATGCCCTCAACGGCATGCTTTAGCCTCCCACTCTGGTCACATGGGGCGGACCAACCGCGCCCGCAAGTCACGACATTGCCTGCTCAAGTTGCACCATGGACAGTTAATTTGCGCCGCCTGGCGCAGGAAACTTCACTGCGCATTTACGGCGAATTTCATCAGCTCCTTCGTTGCGCCCATCCGGCCAAAGCTTCTGCCGCGAAGCCATCAGCGCCCGCCAGGCGCCGCCAACCGCATCCGGAGAAATGATAACTCCAGTTCGACAGCGCCGACTATATTTGATTTTCGGTATTCTGCGGAGCTACGCACATGAATTGTGAACGCCCCAACCCTGGCTCTGGGACCGCCCGCCATAATCAAAATCGCGATCATCGCAGGCAAAACAATATGCTGAGGCGTTAGGACGCAATAATGGCGGCGGACAAGCGCAGCGAGGCCGCTCTGCTTAAAAATTGGATGCCCGAAGGCAAAATAAAAGGCCCGACAGATGTCGAGCCTTCCCCGTTTATTTGCGATGCACACCTGGCCAGAAACAAACCCCGGACCCTCACCACAGGGCTGTCTGGCTCAAGACTCAAGGAGATGAAAACGTCTCAGCGAGCGGCCGTCGCGGCGGACTGCACCTTGGAAATCGCTGATTCCCACGGCCTGAAAGCTTCCTTTGCGAGGCTGCTGTAAAGCTCCCCCATCTTCGTTGCCTGGGCAACAAAGCCTTCATAAGCAGACTTGGCGTATTCGGACTGAATCTGGATAGCGTTATCCAGAGACTTGGCGCCGATCAGCTTCTCGAAAAAGGCCGAATTGTCCTCAATCGTCCGCTTCGAATAATCAGTCGTCTCGGCGGCGATTGTCTGGAAACCCTTCGCCAGCGAAGCGGCAGCCGAGGTAGTTGCGTCGAGTTGATCTTTGCCGAATTTCTGGAATTCCTCGAAATTATTCGTCATGATTACTCCTCCGACGGCTATGCGTACCGCTCTGTAAGGCCGTCCCGGCTGGACCCTCTATCGGCCCCCGAGAGCGACCGCCTGCAAACAAGCCGCTGGACGATACTTATACTGCATTGCACAATTGGCGTCAACATTTTTTGCAGCGCGTCATTCATCTCATTTTGGCACCACCCCTGAAATTTTGAATGACTGGGTTAACCGGCGGGTAACCTCACGGCCCTAGCGTCGGTTTTGGGGAACGCGGCTTGCCGTTTTCACGGAGATTCCAGCCGTCCGCGGTGTCTGCGCCGATCCTGCGCTCACACCCGGCCGAGGCCAAAACCGACCGCGCGCACCCGTATTGAATTCAGAGATGGAACCCAGACCGCGGCCGGACTGGAACGCGGCCGCAATGGGTGCCGGGAAAAAATGCCTTTTGGCAAGGCATCGGGGGTTGCGGAGTATGTCCAAGCGTTGCGCGCCGGTCCACAGTCGCACTTTGAGCGCCGCGGCGGGGCTTCTGGCCGGGCTGTTCTTATTGAATGTTCTTTCGGCATCCCCGGCTGAAGCACGACATCGTCACATTCATCATCACCACCAAATCCATCATCTGCACCACCACAAGCGTCACCATCACCTGCGGCATAGCCACCACGCCCGGCATTTTCACGCGAGTGCGGGAAACGCGAAGCTCGCGGAAATCGTGATCGACGGGAATACCGGGCGCGAGCTTTACGGCCATAACGAAAACGCCATTCGTTATCCCGCCTCGATCACCAAGGTGATGACGCTCTACCTTCTGTTCGAGCAGCTTCAAAGCGGGCGGGTGACCCTCGAGTCACGCATTCCGGTCTCCGCTCATGCGGCCGCGCAGTCGCCAACGAAACTCAACTTGCGGCCGGGCCAGACGATCAGTGTCGATGACGCGATCAGGGGGATCGTCACGCAGTCGGCCAATGATGTCGCCGTCGCGATCGCCGAATACCTCGGTGGCACTGAATCGCATTTCGCCGAGATGATGACCCGTAAGGCGCATGAGCTCGGAATGAGCCATACGCATTACGCCGACGCCTCCGGTCTGCCGAATCCCGAGCAGCTCACGACGGCGCATGATCTCGCAATCCTCGGCCGCGATATTCAGGCGCGCTTCCCGCGCTACTACCGCTATTTCTCGATCCGCCACTTCGTCTATCACGGCGTCAGGTACCACAATCACAATCACCTGCTCGGGCATGTCGAGGGGATCGACGGAATCAAGACCGGCTACACGCGGGCATCAGGCTACAACCTTATGACCTCGGTGAAGCGCAACGGGCACTACATCATCGCCGTTGTTCTCGGTGGCAGGACATGGGCGAGCCGCGATCGCATCATGGACAATCTCATCGAGGCGCATATCGATGATGGCGTCACCCGCCGTTCTCCGCCGCAATACGCTGCCATCAAGGCGGAGGAGAAAAAAGCGGAGCTGAGCCCGAAAGAAAAGCCGGCGGAAGATGCCGACCGCCGCGAGTCTGCCTCAGCCAATCGCCGTTCGAAGCCACTGGCTCGTTTCGCGGCGATCGATCCGCGCGTTCCCGCCCATTTCGAAAAGCCGCGCCCCGCTTTTGTGTCCGCAGCGCCGAAACCAATGCCGCGTGCAAACCGGACCGACGCGGACATGGGTCGTACAGAAGCCGCATCTTTCGGCGGAACGACAGGCCGCGCCGGCGGAGCGACGGTGACGCCTTCGACGATGCGCTGGGTCGTTGGGCCTGCGCCCGCGAAAGAGCGTGAAATGGCCGCGAAGCACGCTTCGAAAGCCGAAAGCAGCCATAGCTCGCCTGAGACCACGGGAACCATACCGGTCGCGACGTCACGCCCGGCAAATACGCATCGCGGCTGGATGATTCAGATCGGCGCCACGGACGACGCAATCAAGGCGAATGAGCTTCTGGCGCGTGCCATGGCCAAAGGGCTGGACGCGCTCAGCTCGGCCAAACCCTTCACCGAAAAGGTCCACAAAGGGTCGGAGACATTTTACCGGGCTCGCTTTGCGGGTCTGGAAGCCCGGACCGCAGAGGCCGCCTGCAAATCCCTCAAACGATCGGGCTTTGCCTGCTTCGCGACCAGGAACTGAGATAACGCACACGCAACCGACGATAAGAAAACATTTCGCGTAGGGAGTTCAGTGGTGTCGTCGCATGAGTACGTCCTTCGCCTCGTTTACCCGCGCGGAGAGGTCGGTCGAGCCCCCCTGATCGGGGTGGAGCTTCTTGATCAGGGAGCGGTGCGAACGCACGACATCGTCCCGCGTCGCCCCTTTCTGAAGGCCCAGGACTTCATAAGCTTCATCTTCCGTCATGGCGCCAAACCGCGGCGCAACAGCCGGGCGGCTGCCCCACGAGTCCGGCTCGTCGTCGCGTGCCGCACTCCATCCGGGAAACCGGCGGTCGAGATACGCCTCTAGGAGTCTGGCCCCCTCAGGATCCTCGCGCAGACAGAGGCGATA
>SCSF01000021.1 GCA_004298435.1 Beijerinckiaceae bacterium | reverse complement strand
CTAGAGGCAGCTTAAGTCGATGTGAGCCCCTTGCATCCCCCCACCTGAGATAGCTTTGTCGCGGGCGGCTGATATCCAAAACGCAGATCTTACTTGAATAGGCAATTCGGGCCTCAGGCTTAAACCCCTATCCGATGGATACTGCCTTGCGGTCCGGCACAGGCCGAATGGCGCCTTACCGTGGTGCTTCCCGATTGTCGGGTTCGAGTTTCGGACGGCAATAAAGATCCCGTAAGGCGATTTTGACAACCACCCCAGCTTGAAAACTCAGCGGGAGTCCGCCTTCACTGTCAAAGCAAGGGCCCTCGCAAAACTTTGTCTTACTTCGCGTCCTTCCACCCGGCTTCAAGGCAAAGGAAGCATGTCACGTTTGGAGGCGCTTCTCGATCCGAGCCGGTGAATGCGCGCTTAGGACTTCCATTCGTCGTTACCGCGCGGTGATTGGATATGAGGCGAGTGCGCCAGAAACGGAAGGCCCTGCGGCAGTGGATGGATTAAACGCCAGAGCGTATTCAGACGGTTTATACGTTAAAACGTATATTATATCTTATTCTCTATGGCGTATATTGACATTCATCCGCTGGGGCGTATATCGTGCCCAGAGAGGTACGCCGTGGACCAGATCGCCCGAACGCCTAAACAAATCGGAGATGCTATCCGTAGGCAGCGCCGCAAGCTCGGCCTGAACCAGACCAGCATCGGCGACAAGACAAAGCTACGGCAGGCAACCATCTCGGCCGTCGAGAGTGGGGCGTCCGGGACCCAGCTCGGGACGCTTTGCGACATTCTCGCCGCGCTCGACCTCGAGTTCGTTATCCGTCCCAGGACGAAGGCAAAGCCGGCCGAGATCGAGGACATCTTCTGATGGGCCGCCCGCGGCGGCACATCCCGCTGAATGTCTTCTTGAACGGCCGTCTCGTCGGGCGGCTGAACAGACAATCCAGCGGCGCAATCGACTTTCAGTACGATCCGTCCTGGCTTGCCTGGGAGCATGCGCTGCCGGTGTCGCTATCCCTGCCTCTGCGCGAGGACCGCTATCTCGGTGCGCCCGTCATCGCTGTCTTCGACAATCTCCTGCCGGACAACACGCCCATCCGCCGCTGCATGGCGGAGCGCGTCCACGCTCAGGGCATCGACGCTTACGACCTACTCGCCGCCGTCGGACGGGACTGCGTCGGCGCATTGCAATTCCTGCTGGACGGCATAGAACCCGGCGCCGCTGGCGCTGTCGACGGCAGACCTGTTAACGACAAGGAAATCGCCCGGCTTCTCGGTGACCTTACATCGGCTCCCCTTGGGCTTGGCGAGGACGAGGACTTTCGGATCTCGATCGCCGGCGCCCAGGAAAAGACTGCGCTCTTGTCCTGGAAAGGGCGTTGGTACAAGCCGCTGGCGACTACGGCTACGACGCACATCCTCAAACCGCAGATTGGCCGACTACCGAACGGCATCGATCTTTCCTACAGCGTCGAGAATGAGTTCTTCTGCCTCAAGCTGACCGCCGCTCTTGGACTTCCGAGCGCCGCGGTCGCCATTGAGGAGTTTGAGGATAACCGCGTGCTCGTGGTCGAGCGGTTCGACCGCCGCTGGACCAGGAACGGTCGTCTCCTACGTTTGCCTCAGGAGGATTGCTGCCAGGCCTTGTCCGTGCCGCCATCCTTGAAATACGAGTCCGATGGCGGGCCCGGCATTCCAGCTATTCTCAATCTGCTGAAGGGGAGCGACCAACCGGAGGCAGATCAAACGACGTTTCTGAAGGCTGTGATTGCCTTCTGGCTGCTCGGTGCCACAGATGGTCACGCCAAGAATTTCAGCGTTTTTCTCTCTCCCGGCGGCCGCTTCCGCATGACCCCACTCTATGATGTGATTTCAGCGCAACCCAGTCTCGACGCGGGCCAGATCAAGCGAAACAAGATGAAACTGGCCATGGCTGTCGGCGACAGCCGTCATTACGCGTTCGACAGCATCACACCTCGTCATTTTGTCCAGACCGCCGCCCAGGCAGGGATTGGCGCGGGAATTGTGGCCGCGATCTTTGATGAGTTGCGCGAACGAGTGCCCGCGGCGGTCGAACGGATCACCGCGTCGCTCCCGAAGGCATTTCCTGCCGAAGTCGCTGACAGCATCAGCAGTGGGGTCAAGGCTCGTCTACGCCGAATAGAGGAAGCGTGATGCCGAAGATCGATGTACGACCAGCTAATCGGGGCCGAGGCGCATCTCTGCCACTGGCCACAATGAACCAGCGGGATTGACCATGGTCCGCCTCTTCGTCGCGTTTACGGATTAAATCCTAGTTTCTTGATCCTGACGCTTCCGGTGAGGGGAGGCGCCCCTGAGGTTTCGGCCGCGGATCGGGAACTCTGCGTTCCGCAACGCACGGCCTCACGTACCATTGTCGAGCCCAGCCCACCATAACGCAGCTAAAAAAAGGATTGGCGAATGAAGGCTATGATCGTACCGGGACTGGTTGCGCTGATCGCCCTTGGTCCTACGTCGACTGTTCATGCTGAAGGCAGTTCCACGACGATATTCACATGTTCAATCGGCAAGAAAACGGTTTCCGTGACGCGCGCCGACGGTCGGCTCACCTATCATTACGGGATTGGTATCAAGGACGAAATGTCGATCGTCGGTATCCCAACCTCGGGAAATGTCCTCCAGATGAC
>SCSF01000020.1 GCA_004298435.1 Beijerinckiaceae bacterium | reverse complement strand
GATCTCGTCATCGAGCGTGCTGCGAATAATGCCGCGATCGAACAGGCGGTTCTGGCGCTCGAAGCGGTGCAGCGCGCGATCGATGGCAAGAAGGTGAAGAAGATCGTTATCGTCCCGCAAAGGATCGTCAATGTCGTGGCGTGATCGAATCGTCGGCTCCGTAGCGAAGCAAGCAACAGCCTTGCGGGCCATATCGAAGCGTCTCCGGCTCGTTTTCGCGCTTGCGCCCGCTTTACTGCTCGCGGGCTGTCTGCATCCGCTTTACGGAACTGGCGGCGAAAACGGCATGGTTGCCGAAGAAATGCGCGCCATTGAAGTTGCGCCGATCCCCGCCCGCCTTGGCCATTACCTTGGCGATGAATTGATCTTCGCCCTGAACGGCACAGGCTCGCACGTCCTGCCAAAATACAGGCTGATCGTGACGCCGGCCGAGAGCGTACGGACGCCGTTGATCGATACGGTGACCGGCATAGCAACGGCATCGACCGTGAACGTTTCTGCTCATTACGTCTTGCAGCCAATCGATGGCGGCAAACCGGTCGCCACAGGCACGGTCTTCGTCGCGGCAAGCTATGATCGCACCAGCCAGCGATTTTCCGACATGCGCGCAGCGCGCAATGCCGAGCAGCGCGATGCCCGCACGATGGCCGGTCAAATCCGCACGCAACTGGCCGCAGCACTGGCAAAACGCATCGGAAGCTAACCCTTATGGTGGCCGTCAAAAACGCCGAAGCTGATCGATTCCTCAAAAAGCCGCCGCCAAATATATTTCTCTTTCTGGTCTGCGGCCCGGATGCCGGGCTTGTCAGCGAAAGAGCGCGGGTGATTGTCTCAAAGGCTGTCGACGATCCCAAAGATCCGTTTCAATTCCTTCGGTTGAGCGGCGACGACATCGCCAGCGACCCTCTGCGCCTCGCCGATGAAGCCAATACGGTGCCGCTTTTCGGCAACCGTCGCGCAATCTTCATCGAGAACCAGGGCAAAAACCTCGCTCCGGCGATCGAGCCTTTGCTCCAGCATCCGCCGGGCGATTGCACGATCGTGATCACCGCCGGCAAGTTGAACCGCGATTCGCCGTTGCGGAAGCTTTGCGAAAAAGATCCGCGCACTGCGGTGCTGGACTGCTACGCCGACTCCGCCAGGGACGTCGCGCAAGTGATTGACGCGGAACTGGCGGCCGCACATCTGCGCATCGGGCCGGACGCCAAAGAACTCCTCATCTCGCTGCTTGGTCTCGATCGTCTCACGACGCGCGCGGAAATCAGCAAGCTGATTTTATATGCGCATGGACAGGGTGAAGTAACGGCAGAGCACATCGAAGCCATCGTCACCGATGCCTCGGCGCTTGCGCTCGATACCGCCATTGAAGGAGCGTTCGACGGCAATTTCGCCGCCGTCGAGCAAACAGCCGAACGGGTTTTTTCCGATGGCGGCGATTATAACCGCCTGCTTGGCGCTGCCTTGCGCCATGCGACACTGCTGCATCGGATGCGGATTGGCGCCGAATCCGGACGGCCGCTTCCGCCTCAGGGCTTCGGGTCCCGCAAAGCTGCACTCGATCGCCACGTCCGCGCATGGTCCTCGACAAAGCTCGCGGACGCGATCCAGACCCTGAGTTCCGCTATGAACAAGGGGAGGCGCGAACCAAAGCTGGCCGATGTGATTGCCGTGCGCGCGCTCTGGACGGTGGCGAGGGCGGCACCGAAGAGGTGAGATCGCGCGGCACTATGTTGCGGCGATTTCAATAGCTTGCCGCGCAACAAGGGTGCAGCATCCTCCTCCCCGTCATGCGGGGGCTTGACCCGCGCATCCATAACCGTGCCAGCGAGGCTACGGATCTTCCACGCCGAAACCGCAAAGAGAATAGTGCTTCCTTGTTGAGCGCCTAGATGCGCGGGTCAAGCCCGTGCATGACGCAAGACCCGCGTAGGATAACCCTTCACACCTTCAGCTTACGACAAAGACCTTCCAACTGCTCAAGAGACTTGTAGCGAACACGCAGTTCGCCGCCGTCGCCGCGATGCGCGATTGATACCGAAAGGCCCAGGCTGTCGGCCAGTGATTTTTCCAAGGCCCGCGTATCGGCATCTTTCTCCACAACAACCGCAGATTTGCCGGTCGGCTGCGCGGCGGATTGCTGGGCGAGCTTTTCGACGTCTCTGACAGAAAGCCCCTGCGCAACGATCTTGTCGGCGATCGCGTCGGCGTTGGCGATCGTCAGCAAGGCCCGTGCGTGGCCTGCCGAGAGCGCGCCTTGCGCCAGAAGCAGCCTTGCCCGCTCAGGAAGTTTGAGAAGCCGCAGTGTATTGGCGACATGGCTGCGGCTCTTGCCGATGATCTTCGCCAGTTCCTGCTGCGTATAGCCGTAATCCTGTTCAAGCTGCTGATAACCCTGCGCTTCTTCCAGTGCATTGAGATCTGCACGCTGAACATTCTCGATAATGGCGAGTTCGAGCGCCTGCTTGTCGTCCGCTTCGATGGCAATGATTGGAACTTCGTGAAGGCCCGCCTTTTGCGCCGCCCGCCAGCGGCGCTCACCTGCGATGATCTCGTAAAGATCGGCAACCGCAGGCACGGTGCGCGCCAGAATCGGCTGGATGATACCCTTCTCCTGAATCGACCGGGTGAGATCGTCGAGCTCGGCATCGTCGAAGCTCTTGCGCGGATTACGCGGATTCGGCCGCAGGAACTCAATCGGCACTTTTTTCTGCCGGGCGCGCGACACAGCCGCCGATTCGTCGCCGGCATCGCCGATCAGCGCTGCAAGGCCGCGCCCGAGGCGGGACCGCGTTTCTTCTGCCATTTTCGCCACGCGCATGACTCCGTTTCAGCAAAAATCTCGTCGGCCGAATATGGCCGCTCAGGCCGCCGTCAGATGCCGCTCGCGCTGGATAACTTCGGACGCGAGCTTCAGATAGGCTTGGCTGCCACTGCATTTGAGATCGTAGAGAAGCACCGGCTTACCGTGCGACGGGGCTTCTGAAATCCGCACATTGCGCGGAATGACCGTCTCATAAACCTTGTCGCCCATAAAACTGCGGACGTCGGCCACGACTTGCGCCGCCAGATTGTTGCGAGCGTCATACATCGTCAGGACGATGCCATGAATCGAGAGCGAGGGATTGAGAGTGCGCTTGACCTGATCGACCGTCGAGAGAAGCTGCGACAGACCTTCGAGCGCAAAAAATTCGCATTGCAGTGGCACAAGCACGCTGTCGCATGCGGCCAAAGCATTGATCGTCAAAAGATTGAGCGAAGGCGGACAATCCACCAGCACATAGGTGAAATGAAACGCTTCGGGCAGGGCCTCGCGCTCATCCGCGAGCGACTGGATCGCCTTCTTCAGACGATAGGCGCGATCGGCATGGGCGGCGATTTCCAGTTCAATGCCCAGCAGATCGAGCGTCGAAGGCGCCAACGAGAGACGTGGAACGGAAGTATCCTGGATCGCCGCCTTCAGCGGCTCGTCGCCCATCAAAACCTCATAGGTCGAGATCCGGCGATTGCGCCGCTCGACACCAAGCCCCGTCGAAGCATTGCCCTGCGGGTCGAGATCGATGACGAGAACACGCTCCCCGATCGCCGCAAGCGCAGTGCCGAGATTGATGGCAGTCGTCGTCTTGCCAACCCCGCCCTTCTGGTTTGCGAGGACGAGAATGCGCAGATTCGGGGACAGCGACATGCCTCTTCTCCTGGAAGATCGAAGGGCTTTCAGACCCTCACGGCCAGAGGCTGGCCAAAATTACGGACTGAGCTTCGCGGGAAGCGGCTTCTGCTTGACCATCAGAAGGCGCGCCGCACCTGAGGTAGCGCTTGGACTCGCTGCGACGTCGTAGCCTGCAAAACTACCGGGCGCTTGCGGCGCGGTCAATTCATCGGCGTAATGTTCCCCCTTGAGAAACAGGCCAACCGCGCCTTTTTCGAGAAGCGGAGCCGAATAGCCGAGCAGAAGCGGCAATGGGGCCAGCGCTCGCGCGCTTATGGCTTCGATAGGTTCATTGCCAAGGGTTGAAAGAACATCCTCGATACGCCCGTTGTGGATTTGCGCGGCGGCCTGTGTTTCACGTGAAACCTCACGCAGGAAGGCACACTTGCGTTGATCCGATTCGATCAGATGAACCATCGCTCCCGGCCTGCCCGCAAGCACAATCGCTGTCACAAGGCCAGGAAAACCACCGCCTGAGCCGAGGTCGGCCCAGACAAGCACATCGGGAGCCGCCGCCTGCACCTGCAAGGAATCGGCGAAATGCCGGGTCCAGAGCCACGGCAGAGTCGATGGAGCCACAAGATTGATCGTCTTCTGCCATCGAAGCAGCAGCCCGGCGTAGATGTCGAAGCGCGCCTCGGCCTCTGGCGCAAGCGGAAAAAGCCGCAGCGCGGCGGCGCGATCTTCCGGATTGGGAACTCCAACCTTGCCTGATTTTTGCTTTGTCATGGATGCCTAGATGGCCGCCTTGACTGCCCCGGCAGAATGCTTCCGGATCCAGACAGCAAGCAACGTCAAGGCAGCCGGGGTCATGCCTTCAATCCGCCCCGCCTGCCCCAAGGTCTGCGGCCGAATTGTCGCGAGCCTCAGACGCACCTCATTGGACAAGCCCTTCATCTCGGCATAGTTGAGCGCCTCGGGGATCGCCAAAGCCTCGTCGCGGCGAAAGGCTGCGATGTCCGCCGCCTGCCGGTCCAGATAAACTGCATATTTGGCGTCGATCTCAACCTGTGCCGCTGTAGCCTCGTCAATGCCGCTCAGAGCCGGCCAGATCGGCCGCAAAGCTTCGAAACTGACATCGGGAAAGCCGAGCAGTTCGAAGCCTGAGCGGCGCACGCCGTCCTGATTGATGCTCAAGCCATGCCGCGCCGCTTCATTGGGACTGAGCGTCACGCCATCGAGTGTGGCACGCGCTGCCGCAAGCGCCTGCGCCTTCTTGCGAAAAGCGCTCCGGCGCTCCTGCCTGACGCAGCCTGCGGCTATGCCTTTTTCCGTTAAACGTTGATCGGCATTATCGGCCCGGAGCGTCAGGCGATACTCCGCACGCGATGTGAACATGCGATAGGGCTCCGTGACGCCCCGGGTTACGAGATCGTCCAGCATGACGCCGATATAGGCCTCCGAGCGGTCGAACAGGATCGGCGCGCTGCCGCCAGCGAGCCTCGCGGCATTAAGACCGGCGACAAGCCCCTGTGCCGCCGCCTCCTCATAGCCAGTCGTTCCATTGATCTGCCCTGCGAGAAAAAGCCCGCCGATCCGCTTGGTTTCGAGGCTCGGCGTGAGCGCCCGCGGGTCGATGAAATCATATTCAATGGCATAGCCTGGCCGCAGCATTTCGACATGCTCAAGGCCGGGGATGCTGCGCAAAAAGCGTCGCTGCACCTCCTCCGGCAAAGCCATCGAGATGCCATTTGGATAGATCGTCGCGACGTCGAGCCCTTCCGGCTCCAGAAAGATCTGGTGCGAGGAACGGTCGGCGAAACGCTGAACCTTGTCCTCAATCGATGGGCAATATCGCGGGCCACGGCCTGAGATGGCGCCGGAATAAACCGGTGAATCCTTCAGATGCGCGCGGATGATGTCGTGTCCGGCTTCGGTTGTTTTTGTGATAAAGCAATCGACTTGTGGCGAGTCGATCCGCTCGGTCAGCATGGAAAAGGGCTCTGGCTCGTCATCGCCTGCCTGGCGTTCGAGTCCAGACCAATCGATCGTGCCGCCGTCGAGCCGTGGCGGCGTGCCTGTTTTCAGACGGCCGAGTTCGAAGCCCCCGGCACTCAGGCTTTCGGAAAGGCGGACCGCCGCCTTCTCATCCGCACGGCCTGCGGGAATCCGCTGGTCGCCGATGTGGACCATGCCGCGCAAGAAAGTGCCGGTCGTCAAGACCAGCGCACCGCAGGAAAGCCGCCGCCCATCGGCGAGCGCGAGGCCCGAGACGTGGCCATTGCCGATCTCCAGCTCGGCCGCCTCGCCTTCGATGACAGTCAAATTCGGAACCGCTGTAATCGCCGCCTGCATTTCGGCGAGGTAAAGCTTGCGATCCATCTGCGCACGAGGGCCACGGACAGCCGGGCCTTTGGCGCGGTTGAGAACGCGGAACTGGATGCCAGCAGCATCGGCGACGCGGCCCATCAGCCCGTCAAGCGCATCAATCTCGCGCACGAGATGGCCCTTGCCGAGCCCGCCGATGGCCGGATTGCAGGACATGGTGCCAATCGTTCCAGCGGAGAGCGTGACGAGAGCCGTCAACGCGCCGGCCCGCGCCGCCGCAGCCGCAGCCTCGCATCCGGCGTGGCCGCCGCCGACCACGATCACATCGAAGGTTTGCTGCCGCTGAGTGAGCATTGCCTCTTGCCGAAATATGCACATCTGGTTGTGCGTCATGCCCGGGCTTGAGCCGGGCATCCAATCGCTTGGGTTTGGATGGCCGGGTCAAGCCCGGCCATGACGGCATGGACTCGCTGTACCCTTCCGCTGGAAGAGGCAACGCACTGTTTCACGTGAAACATATCATTTACCAATGCAAAACCGTCCGAAAATCTCGCCGAGAATATCCTCGACATCGATCCGGCCGATCAGGCTTTCCAATGCTCTTATGGACCGCCGCAAATCCTCCGCCAAGAGTTCCGGCGCTTTGGAAAGCAGTTCAATCTGCGCCTGCTCCAATGCGGCGAGCGCCGCCAGGATCGCGTGGCGTTGGCGCTCACGGGTTATCAAACCGCCCTCGCCGCCGCCCGTTCTGTCTGCTGCAAACCCCGTCAGCTTCGCGATCAGAAGATCAAGGTTCTCCCCAGTCGCTGCGCTCAAGTGCAAGCGCTCCGTCTTGGCAGCAACCGACACTCCGCCAAGATCGATCTTGGTGCGGATCGGCCATATTTCGACGTTCGAGTCAAACGCCGGCGTCTCAGCAGCGGTCGTTTCCGACAGCCAGAGCACAAGATCGGCCTCGCCCGCCCTGGCCCTGGCGCGGGCAACTCCGATAGCCTCAACGGGATCGGTGGAGTCTCGTAATCCCGCCGTATCGATGAGCGTTACCGGCAGGCCCTTCAAATCGAGATGAACCTCGATTGTATCGCGCGTGGTCCCGGGTATAGCGGATACAATGGCCACCTCCCGCCGCGCCAATGCATTGAGTAGCGTCGATTTTCCCGCATTCGGCGGCCCGGCGATCACCACGATGAGGCCGCCGCGCAGCCGCTCGCCTGCCTGCGCCGCAGCCAATTCCGCCGCCAGCTCCAGCTTGAGACCGCCAACGACGGCATCGACCTCCTGCCGCGCCACCGTCACATCCGCCTCATCGGCAAAGTCGATCTCCGCTTCAATGAGCGCCGAAGCCTCGAGCAATGATCTGCGCCAGCCCTCTGCCTCGCGGCCCAGCGCCCCCCGCGTTTGCCGCAAAGCCTGACGGCGCTGCGCCTCCGTCTCCGCTTCGATGAGATCGGCCAGCCCCTCGATTTCGGTCAGGTCGAGCTTGCCATTCTCGAATGCGCGGCGCGCGAACTCCCCCGCCTCCGCAGGCCGCGTGTTCGGCAACATGGCCAGCGCCTGCAACAGGGCCGCAATAACGGCGGGACCGCCGTGACAATGGAGTTCGGCGCAATCGTCTCCCGTAAAACTCGCTGGTCCCGGAAAGAAGAGCGCAAGTCCAACGTCGATCGTTTCCCCCGATGACGGATCTTTAAAGCGCGCGAGGCGCGCGTTTCGCGGCTCGGGAACATGGCCGATCATGCGCGTCAAGATTTCCGGCACGGCGGTCCCAGAAAGACGCACCACGGCGACGCCGGCACGGCCGATCCCGGAAGACAGGGCGAATATCGTGTCGTTCGTCATCTTTCCTGTTTTGACGTGCTTTCTTTCGGCAAACCGGAAGCCTCTTGGCTGAAAGCGCTATATATCACGATCGACCCCACCCGGAATCCACATCATGTCGTCAAACGAACTCGCTCATGCCGCGAGCCCCTATCTGCTTCAACATGCCAACAATCCCGTCCACTGGCACATGTGGGGCGAAGCGGCGCTGCGCGAAGCTCAAGAGAGCAACAAGCCCATTCTTCTGTCCGTCGGCTATGCCGCTTGCCATTGGTGCCATGTCATGGCGCATGAAAGCTTCGAGGATGCTGAAACGGCCGCGGTGATGAACGAGTTGTTCGTGAACATCAAGGTCGATCGCGAAGAACGGCCCGACATCGATCATATCTACATGTCCGCGCTGCACAGCTTCGGCGAGCGCGGCGGCTGGCCGATGACGATGTTTCTGACCCCCCAGGGCGAACCGTTTTGGGGTGGCACTTACTTTCCCAAGACCGAGCAATATGGCCGGCCCGCTTTTGTGACCGTGTTGCGCTCAGTCGCCGAGATTTTCCACACAGAACCCGAAAAGATTGCACAAAACACCAAAGTTATCCGCGAGGCGCTTTCCCATAAAAAACAATCGGAAAGCGGTACGCTCGCTGCCGATCTCCTCGACTCCCTGCCGCCACAAATTGCAGGTTTCGCCGATCGGACAAATGGCGGCCTGCGCGGCGCACCAAAATTCCCCAACACGCCGATTTTCGAACTTCTGTGGCGGGCTGGCGCACACCTCGGCAAGGCGCCTTATCGGGATCTCGTCAGGCTGACCCTCACCCGAATGTCCAAAGGCGGCATTTACGACCATCTCGGCGGCGGCTTTGCGCGCTACTCGGTCGATGCCTACTGGCGCGTGCCGCATTTCGAAAAAATGCTCTACGACAATGCGCAGCTTCTCGAACTGCTGGCACTCTGCCATCGCGAATTTGGCGACCCGCTTCTGCGCCAGCGCGCGCGCGAAATCGTCGCCTGGCTTTCACGCGAAATGACGACGCCAGAAGGCGCTTTCTGCGCCAGTCTCGATGCGGACAGCGAAGGCGAGGAAGGCCGTTTCTACGTCTGGAGTTGGGACGAGCTGGTGTCCGTGCTTGGCGAAGAAGATGCGCGCTTCTTTGGCCGATTTTACGATGCGGGTCCGGAAGGGAATTGGGACGACGAGCCGCACGGCAAAATCGTAACCGTGCTCAACCAGCTCAAGGCCGATCCGCCACCCCCCGAAGAGGAGGCGCGACTCGCGGCGTTGCGGCAGAAGCTGTTTCTGGTGCGCGAAAAACGCCCGCATCCCGGCCTCGACGACAAGATCATGGCCGACTGGAACGGGTTGATGATCGCCGCTCTGGTGAATGCCGGCACCACCTTGGGCGAACCTTCATGGGTAAGCCAGGCAGGCCGCGCTTATGCCGCCATCGTCGAACTGCTGCAATATACAAATGATAGCGGCCAGCGCCGCCTGGCGCATAGCACAAGGGCTGGCGCCATCGTCAAGCCTGGCTTTGCGCTCGATCACGCCGCCATGCTGCGCGCCGCGCTCGCCCTGCATGAGGCGCGGCATATGGAAGGGGCACAACTGCCACCCCACGATTATCTCGGCGACGCCATCGCCTGGGCCGAGGCCGTACGCGATGACTATCTCGATCAGGAGACGGGGCTTCTCGCCATGTCCACCGCCGACGCCGGCGACGTCATCCTGCGGCTTTCACCGACGAACGACGATGCGATTCCGAATGCGCATCCCGTCTATCTGACGGGGCTTATCCGGCTCGCAGGCCTAACCGGCGATGACGCTTGGCTCACGCTCGCAGATCAACTCATGGCGACCCTCGCGCCTGTTGTGCGCGAGAATTTTGCCGGCCACGCGGGAATCCTGAATGCGCTCGATCTTCGCTTGAACGGGCTCGAAATCGTCACCGCCGGCACGGATCGCAAGACGCTTTATGAGGCGGCGCTCGCCGTTCCTTTCGACCGCCGGATCGTCATCGATCTCGACAGGCCGGAGACATTTCCGGCCAATCACCCGGCGGCGGCGCAGGCCAAGATCGCGGGAGAGGCAGCCGCCTTCGTCTGCACGAAAGGCACTTGCTCCGCACCGGTGCATGATGTTGCTGCTCTGGAACGCCTGCTGGCTTCGTTTACACCAGCGGGTTCCGCGGCTTAATCCACTTTCCACTTGAGTCTGGATGCGCGGATCAAGCCCGCGCATGACGCGCCCACGACTCAGTCGTCATGCGCGGGCTTGACCCGCGCATCCAATAACGTTGCTGCCGTTTTATCCGAACGCCCGCCGCTCCTCTTCCCGTTACGGGGAAAGGCAAGGTGGGGGCCGAGGAATTTGACGATCCGCGCCAGACTTCCCTCATCCGACCGGCTCCGCCGGCCACCTTCTCCCGCAGGCGGGAGAAGGAATACCCTTAGACCGGCCTCAGGTATTCATCGCCTCAAAGAAGGTGGCGTTGCCCTTCGGCGTTTCGCGCAGCTTGTTCAGAAGGAACTCGATGCC
>SCSF01000165.1 GCA_004298435.1 Beijerinckiaceae bacterium | reverse complement strand
CGCGCCATAGGTCACGTTGAGGTCATAGGGGCTCAAGGGCCAGCTCGGCTGTCCCGCTCCACGCTCGGCCATGAATGTGTCCTTGAAGTTGCTGCGCTTACGCCGCGAAAACAACTTTCGCGGAACTCAACGATCTTCCGCCCGTTGATTCAGAGCGAAACGAAAAAGGAGTTTCGAACGATGGCATTAGCTTTCGACGAAGCCGAAAAGCCCTATAAAGATTCGCAGGAATCAATCCTCGAAACCGCAGTGCATGTGCGGGATTACCGCAAGTTCACGCTTTACGTCACCATTGCCGCGTGCTGCGTGCCTGTCGCAATGGCGTTTGTTCTTTATTGGACGACGTGAAGCCTATCTGCTGGCTTCGCGACGATAGAACTCAATAATGCCTGAGCCGTCGCCGGCTTCGAACAGATAGGTGAGCGCCCAGATCGCGGCGTCAGCGTGGTCTGGGCTGCCGCTTCCACCGTAGCCCGCCGAAGTGAAGGCGCAGAGCTGATCCTCAAGCTTGCCAAACCGCCCTGCATGATGAACCTGCCGCTGCGCGTATCGAACCGAGATCGGTTCCGCGCGCACGGCCTTGCCGCGGCTTGCGGTGACGAGACGCACGGGAACACAGGGGTCGGCAGCCTGGATCGTCGCACGCACCATCTCGCCGCCGAAATTACTTTCGGCCACGATGCAATCGGCCCGATAGTTGTGAAAGGCGACAACGGCGCGGCGTCCCCAGACAGCGGGGGCCTCCCGGCACGAGAGATCGGCCAGAATGTAGCAATCGCCGTCGGAACCACGCGCCGCAACGATCAACCCGATTTCATCGGCGCCAAGATCATCGCGCCCCGAAGCGCCTGAAGGATCGAGCGCGACCACGACCGATGCACGCTTCTCTTCCAGTATATCATCGGGAACGCAACGCGTGCTCTCGATCAACTCATAGCTCCACAACGCACCATCAAGCTCATCGACATAAACGCCTTCGAAGAAGCGCTTGCGCTGCCGCTCCGGCAGATTGGCAAGACTTGTCAGGAACTGCCTGGAGAGATTGGCGGCATTGTCGGGCGGGTTGAGAAATGCGCGGGCATAGTTTTCAGGGTCCGCGAGCAATTGCATCGAGACGGGGTCGCGCTTGTCTCCGAACAGAAGATTGCTCCAATGCGCCTTTGTCGTCGGATTGAGATCGACATAGGCGCGCTGTGTGAGGCCATGCACGGATTGTGCAAGACGCGTGAAAGCCACGAGCGCAGAGGCATAGGGGATCTGCGACGCCTCGTTCAGAAAAATGCTGACATATTCGAGGCCGAGAATTTTTTCGACACGCTCCTTGTCATCAAGGCCGCCAATCCAGATCCGCGCCTTGTTCGGCAGTTCGAAGAAGCCATCCTGACGGCGCTCCTTGAGCTTCGTTCCCGGAAAGCAAAGCCGCATGACATTCGGCAACGTATCGAGCGCGATCGAGGCGCGCGCTGCATTGGCATGAAAGCGCAGAATGGCATGGCGCGAGTGCGGCGCCGAAAGCGCACGCGAAACGATGGACTGTACGATGAGAAACGTCTTGCCTGAGCGTGTGCCGCCAGCGAGGCAGGAATAACGCTGCGGACCTTCGAGAAGCCGCCGCGCAAGTTCCTGCGCCGCGCTGAATCTCACCATGCGCGGTCCCCGCTTTTTTCTCTGCCGTCTTTGTTCGGAAACAAAAAGGCCGCCTGATGCGGCGGCCTTTTGGGAAGCAAGTCAGCGCAAGAGTGTGGCGCTGCTGATGCGCGTATATGCGTCGCAAATGCTCGCAAAGTCAATCAAGTCGAGACGGTCGATTCTGCGCTATCGTACAGTGTCTGCGAGGGAGCGGTATGCGGCGAGCACGAGGCAAAGCAGTTCAGAAAAGCTCATGCCCCTTGCATTTGTGCCATTGCTTTTCGGGCATGTCCGGGCTCCCCTCGCCAAGACAATAACCCATGCTGTTCAACAGACGCGCGACCTTTTCGCGGAGGTTGCAGGCAGCGACCCTGTGCAGATCGTTGTCGGTCCAGCTCCGGCACATTTCATTCACATCGCGATAGATGGAAAGCACGTCGAGCGTGCGCGGCTGCGCCCGCGCCGCATATGGGAAAGCTGAGACGATGAGAATGGCCAGAAGGGCGCGCAGCATGATCGCGATCCGTCAACGAGTTCGATTCGGATCAGCGTAACGCAAGCCGCGCAAAAGCGGAAAGGCCAAAGGTTGAGGAACAGCGCAAAGGCCGTTGGCTGCAAGCGCAGATGTGGCGGGGAATGCGCGTAATATCCGTCGCAAATGCTCGCAAAGTCAATCGAACGCGGCAAAGCGATTCTGCGGTTTCATACATTGTGCCAAGCGGAAAGGCAGACGAGGCCGCGAGGCATAGGAGCAACAACCAAGCGGCCTGTCATGCGCGTTTCAAAACACTGGCGCGTTGCGCGCATTCAGCCAATCGGCAAGCCACGCAAGCGCCTTGGCGCGCTTGCGGTAGAAAGTATAAGGCGCCCAGTGTTTCTGTGCGCACAGCCTGCGCAACGAGCGGTGGCGCGCGCTCGACAAGGCCCAGAGGCTTGCGACCAGCGCCATGCCGGAATCGGCGGCGCGCAATTCGCGCAGCCAGTCGAAGGCTGTCTCCATCCCGTCGATGTCCGCCGCGCTCGGGCGCAGCATGCAGCGGTTCTGTGCAATGTCGCGCGTGCGCCGCTCGCTTTCGTCAAGCTCGGCGCGCGCCAGTTCATCGGCCCATTCAACAGCATGCAAGGGCCAGTGGCCGCCGGGTTCACGCGGCCCACGCAGCCGCGGCAGGCGATCGAGCGTCTCGAAAGCCCTTATGAGCCGGCGTCCGACATGCTCCGGGTCCCAGCGCGGCGGAATCGCATCGGGCTCTGGCGCATAGGGCTGCTCCGGCGCATTGATCTTCTGAGCCTGTTCCATCGCTCAGGCCTCATCATCGAGAATGTTGTCGAGAAGATTCGGTTCGGCAGCGGCGGTCATCACCAGCAGCTTGATGAGGCTCTCGCGCGTCACGCCGCGCTTTTCGGCTGCCGTGTCATATCTCGCCGCCGCCTCCGCTGGCAGGCGGATTGCGGTCGCCAGCGCATCGCGGAAAGCAAGTCCGAAACGCTGCGCCTGCCGATGAACATTATTGGGGGTTGAAGCGATCAGCGGATCATCAGCGATCCTTTTTGCGGCGAAGCCCTGCCCCACCAGAAAGCCCAGCCTCGCGATCCTCTCAGCCGTCCAGTTTGTTTTTTGTTTGGACATGACACTCCCTCCTCAGGAAGGGATCATTATCAGGTATTTTTACCTATATGTCAACGGTAAAAATACCTAGTGCAACTTTTGGAAATCCGGCCAGTCTGCTGCAATGGAACTTGAAGACGTCCTCGCCAGAATTGAAAGCAGACTGAAGGTCTTAGGGCTTTCGGCGCATGCCGCTTCGCTTGCGGCAAAGAAACCGGACGCGATCCGGAATCTGAAACGCGCGGTAAAAAGCGGCGATCGCCGCGGCATAACCACAGAGACCCTTATCGCCCTTGCGCCGGTCCTGAAGACAACAGCCGCCTGGCTTCTCGAAGGAGTGGGTGAACCCGGCACGGGAATGCTTGCAAAGGTAGTGGGAAAAATCGGCGCCGGATCGGAGATTTTGCCCGAATATGAGCAGATCCCGCCGGATGGTCTTTTCGAAATTACCGTGCCTTTCCCCATACCTGAGGACACGATTGCCTTTGAGGTGGAAGGCGACAGCATGTGGCCGCGCTATGACTCAGGCGATGTCATTATCTGCTGGAAACAGAGCGAAGATGCCGAAACGGTTCTCGGCCGCGAGGCGGCTGTGCGGACCAGCAACGGGCGGCGTTACCTGAAGCGCGTCCGTCGGGGCGCCGTTCCCGGTACATACGATCTGGAGAGCCATAATGCGGAACCGATCCGCGGCATGGAGATCGCATGGGCGGCAGCCGTGCAGGCCGTGGTCCGCTCCGGACAGTGGCAGCGTTTTGACAAAACTACGGGACGAGAACAAACGGTACAAATACCTGACAATGGGTAATTATACCGTTATTACACGGCGTGCAGTCTTATGTCGTGTCTCAGGGCGCGACAACCAGCGCGATCGCAAATCCATCATACCCTTTGCTGCCGACGGTTTGCATGGCGGTCGCGCAGACCCGTGGCTCGCGGCCCATCAGCTCATTGAGGCGGCGTATGCCGATAATGTCGGGGTCGTGGCTTTTGGCATCAGTCACTGCGCCGCCGCGAACGATGTTATCGATGATGATGAGGCTGCCGGGATGCGAAAGCGTCAGCGCCCACTGGAAATATTCCGGATTGCTCTGCTTGTCGGCATCCACAAAAATCAGATCGAATGGGCCTTTGCCCTCCGCCGCCAGGCGCGGCAAGGTCTCCAGCGCGCGCCCGATGCGAATCTCGACGCGCTCTGCCAGACCTGCGTTGGCGAGATTGGAACGCGCCACTTCGGCATGCTTTGCACTGGCTTCGAGGGTAATCAGATGCCCGTCCGGCGGCAGCGCCCGGGCCAGCCAGATCGTGCTGTAACCGCCGAGCGTCCCAATCTCCAGAATTGCGCGGGCCGAGACGCTGCTCGCGAGAATTTTCAGCAATTTCCCCTGATTGGGCGTAACGGAGATCGCCGGCAGATCCGCAGCATCGCTCGCCGCCAGCGCAGCTTCGAGCGCAGGATCAGCGCCGACGAGGACCTCGCTCAGGTAATGATCGACATCGAACCACTGCGCTTCGCCCACTGCTCTTGTCTCCCCAAGCCTCGTGGCGCCGCAATATGAACGGGCATTCAAATCCCGGTAATTTGAACCACGCCTTCCACAACAAATCTAGCGAATTTCAGAGCGTGGACTTAAGCCGTTCCCGATCAAGGCTGACGGCTTTTCTGTGCAACATGCGTAACGCTGCCGCGCCACACTTCACAAATTTGAAATAACACAATAATTTCAATGTCTTCCAAAATTAAACCCGGCCGTACGAGGCTTTGCGCCGCCTCTGCCGGATTTGCCAATTTGCTGCTAAGATGTGAAACCGAACGAACGGCTTACCTGCCAACAGGCGATCGCAAGAATGTCTACCGAGCACACCGCAAACGCCCGCCCCAATGACCCAGACTTCCTTTGCGCGTCGCCGCGGCTTTTCGATAATCCGCTGCTCGACAAGCTTTCCCGCGTGCATTGGTCGATGCCGCTGTTTGTCTATGTGCCCTTCGTCGTCCTGCTCGGCGTGCTCAGCCTGCGCGCGCTTAACCCGCTGATCGTCGCCGCTGCGACGCTCGCCGGCTATTTGGCGTGGTCGCTCATCGAATATTTCGGACATCGGTATTTGTTTCATGCCGAACTGCCGGGCAAATGGGGCGCGCGCCTGCATTTTCTGATCCACGGCGTGCATCACGTTCATCCGAACGATCCCTTGCGCCTCGTCATGCCGCCATTACTGAGCGGGCCGATCATGCTGATCGCCTTGCTCGTCACCTGGCTGCTGTTCGGCCTTCCGCTCGGCTACCCGTTCCTGATGGGTTTCATCATCGGCTATATCATCTACGACATGGTGCATTATTACGTTCATCATGCCGAGCCGAAGACGCGCCTTGGGCTGACCTTGCGCCGCATGCATATGCTGCATCATTTCCGCGCGCCCGACCGCGCCTACGGCGTCAGCGTGCCGTGGCTGGATTATATCTTCGGGACGCAATACATCGGGCCGCGCGGATAGATTTAGGGGAGTTCCCTCTCCCCGCAGGCGGGGAGAGGGTTAGGGTGAGGGGCTTGGCGAGTAGCCGGAACTTGGAATGGATTTTACGCGAGCAGACAATGATCCGGACTTGAGCTAATCCCCCGGCCCCTCACCTTACCTCTCCCCGTGAACGGGGAGAGGAGCGGCAAGCATCCGCCCCACTTCGCCAAAAACGCTATGTAATGCTTATATCCCGCTTTCCCGCGAAGCAGCCGAAGCACCGGCCCCCTGCGCGCCATTGAAAACGTCGAAGCGCCCGTTTGCCCAGGTCACATCATCTGTCGTCCAGGCGCGCAGCCATACGACGAGCGCAAGAATCTCGCGGCCAATGAACGCCAGCGGCGAGAAGATCGAGATTTCCCAGCCCTTGAGCCAGGCAATCAGAATTTCGCAGCAAAACCACACGAACAATGTGAGCGCGAAAGCACTCAAAGCCGAAAGGCCAAGGAGCGGCGCGGCAAAAGCTGCGGCGATCGCCGCCGGTAGAGGACTGACGAGCGGCTCCAGCGGAAATGTTGCAGGCTCGTGCGCGCGGCGGATGACGCTCCATCGCAATTGGCGATCGTAAATCTCGCGCAGCGTCCGCCGGCCAATGATCTGCCGCAGCGTCTTGTGGGCAAACACCGTTCTGAGCCCCACCGCAGCGAGCCCTTTCGAAATCGCGGTGTCCTCGGCCAGAGTGTAGGCCATGGCTTCGAAGCCGCCGGCGCGCGCAAGATCGCTGCGCCTGAACAGCATGGCCTTGCCGACGCCGAAGCCCTTGTTCAATGCCGATGCTGTCAGAAGCAGCCGCGCATGGCCATTGAGGAGAAAAGCTTCGATATGGCCGGCAAGCCCTTCAGGCCGCTCTGCGACCGGCACGCCGACGACGAGACCGACGCCATCGGTAAAGCTCTGCATATAGCCAGCCAGCGTCTCCGGATCGAAGATGATGTTCGAATCCTTCGTGAGAATGAAATCGTGCATTGCTGCCGCAAGTGGCGCCGCAAGCGTATTCAGCTTCGGGCTGACCGCAAGATCGCAATGCGACTGCATGATGCGCGCCGCGACACCCGGATGCGCGAGCTTCAACTTCTGGACGATTTCCAGAACAGGCGAACTCGCCTCCGCTGCGCCAAACAAAACTTCATAATCCGGGTAGCTCTGGCAGAGAATCGAAGCCTGCGCTTCTTCGAAGCCGGGATTTTGCAGCTTGATCGGCAAAATAGCGGAGACAGGCGGCCGCGCGGCGTTCGTCGCACGCCGCCGTTGCAGCCACGGCTGCAAAAGCGCGCCAAGGCCGGTGAAAAGAAAGATGGCGACAGCAACAGCCAACCAGAGCGCGCCAAGAATGGCTGCAAGCATTCCGAGAGTCATAAACGCAATCCACCCCTACCAGCGAGGCAAGCCACAGTAACATCTTTGCGCATCATCAAATCCGAAAAGTCTGCAACTTCCCGGGATGATCGCTTGAAAACGCCTAGTGCGCCGTCCAGCCGCCATCGATCGAGAGAAGCGCGCCAGTCACCGAAGCGGCCATCGGCGTCGTGAGATAAACGGCCAGCGCCGCCACTTCCTCGACTGTCACGAAACGCTTGGTCGGTTGCGCATCGAGCAGAACATCGCGGATAACCTCGTCTTCCGTAATGCCGCGCGCCTTCGCGGTGTCAGGGATCTGCTTCTGAACCAGAGGCGTCAGCACATAGCCCGGGCAGATCGCATTGACCGTGACGCCATGCTCGGCAAGTTCGAGCGCCGCGGATTTGGTCAGGCCCGCAATGCCATGTTTCGCTGCGACATAGGCCGATTTGAACGGCGAGGCCACCAGCGCATGCGCGGAGGCGATGTTGATGATCCGGCCGGATTTGCGCGCCTTCATAAATGGAATGGCGCAGCGCATCGCGTGAAAAGCGGCTGATAGATTGATGGCGATGATCTCATCCCATTTCTCAGGCGGAAATTCTTCTATCGGCGCAACGAACTGAATGCCGGCATTGTTGACGAGAACTTCGATGGGGCCGATCTGCGACTCTGCCTTTTTCACCATTTCGATGATTTCGTCCGGCTTCGTCATATCGGCCGGTGAATGGAGCGCCTTCACCCGGAATTCGTCGGCGATCGCCTGACGTTCCCGCTCGATCTCAGCGGAATCGCCGAAGCCGTTCAACATCAGATTCATACCTTGCGAAGCAAGCGCCCGGGCAATGGCTAACCCTATGCCGCTTGTCGATCCGGTCACGATGGCTGTACCGGGTTCCTTCATCAGCAAGACCTTTCGTCATGGCGCATGCACCACTGTCCGCCGTGTCTCAAGCGGGCTGGCATCGGGTTCTTACCGCGTCCGGGGTTGGAAAAGAAGCGCCTTAAGAATTGAGACGATCAACGGCCCCCGAAAGCCTGATCTTCAATATGGCCGGCGGACAGGGAGAGAGCATATCTTTCCCGATTAGGGAACCCTGAGCGCCGCAGATGGTTTCACAAACCGATTCAACGCAAGCGGTTTTCCATGCATCTTTCAAATCAAAGTCTCATCGTCATCATTATCGTCGGGATCATTGCAGGCTGGCTTGCCGGGCTCGTCATGCGCGGCGGCGGCTTCGGGCTCATCGGCGATCTCATCATCGGATTGATCGGCGCATTCATCGGCGACTGGCTCATACCACGTCTCGACATTGAGGTCGGAACGGGAATCGTCGCGCTGATTTTCAACGCTTTCGTCGGCGCGATCGTCCTCCTCCTCATTGTGCGCGTTATCGGCGGGCGCGGCGGCTGGTATGGGCGGCGCTGGGGCCGCCGCTGGTAAGGGCTCGCGCAGGCCCCCGTTCGAAGCGGGCCTTGCGTAAATGGGCCGAAAGCCGCTGTTTTCGGGACTAAAACCGCAGCATGCTGCCACATTTCGGCTGTAAGATCGCCACTTCCCTCGCGCAGGCTGTTCTCACTTTTATCGAGCAATTTCCGCTCTCAAGTCGAGAATGCCTATGCTTGAAGCAGTTTCCGAAGCCGATGCGGCCTCTTCGCCGACGGACACGATGACGCCCGAAGTAAAGGTGCGCCCGGCTGACAATATTTTTGGATTTGCGCCTACGAGAGATGCTGCGGCCTCCTCGCAAAAGCCTGCGCAGCCGCAAGGCGCGGCGCCTATGGAAATAAAGCTGCAACCGGCGGATGCCATCCCCGGTGGCGCGCCATCCATAGACATTGAGAAGACCCTGACGGAGAAGCGGCCGTCCTTCTTCAGCCGTCTTTTACGGTTTGTCGCGCGCACCGCTGCGGTCGCGTGCCTCTGTGCTGTGGCCTGGGCGGCGGGTGCGATTTATTCCAAAGGCCATTCGCCCCTCTTCCAACTACGGCAAAGCCCCTCGCATGACGCGATGGCCAGCAGCATGCGTCAGATGTCTGATGAGATCAGCGCGCTTAAAGCCAGCGTCGACAGCAAGGCCGTGACGCAAGGCGCAGGCGCCGCAAGCCCGCAAAGCCTGGCGAATGAGGCTAATTCAGCACAGGCGACGCGCACGGCGATCGCCGATCTGACCAGTCGGATCGACAAACTGCAATCCGATCTGACGGCTGGACTCTCCAAAGTTGACGAGCGGCTCGCGGCCATCGAGCAGCATAATTCAACGCCGCATCCCGCTGTGGCATCACACGCGCGGACGGCCCACAAACGTCCGCATCATTTCCATGATGCATTCGATCCGTCGGAGCATCCAAGCGCCGTTGGAGCGCCGCGCCCGCTTGGTGCGACGCGGTGGTGAATTGCGAATGGCAAGTCGGCATCTCCGCCTTAACGGCTCCCGGGACGCCCTCTTCGTTTGCCGGCATATGACGGCCGCTGTTTGACGCCGATCTTCTTATCTTTCGCGATAATCGATCAGATGCCGCCGATAGTATCATTTCGTTAATAACTTAATCCCATTCCGATAGATGAAATAGCGACTGGAGCCGTTTCGATTCTGACGGAATCAGAACCACGGTTCTATTAATTGTTTCAGCGCGTTCTCTTCACGCGAACCGGGAAACCACTTCGCTTGAAAACGCTATAGCCGATATCGAATCATCGGGGGGAGCGATAATGGCGGGCTCTGCATGCAGCCAGCAGGATCTGGCTGAACGTCTCGATTTTATGGAGATAGACCACAAAGCGCGCGCAGCTTTGAAGAAGCTGCAACCGCTCATAGATCAGGCAGTCAGCCCGGCGTTCGGAGTTCTCCACGAAAAGATCAAGACTAACCCCGCTGCGCGCAAATTCGTTGTTGACGGCCTCGATCTGGCGGTCGTCCGGGGCCGTCAGGAACGCCACTTGAAGAATCTCGCAAGTGGAGAATTCGGCGATCAATACGCGAGCGCAGTCCGCAAGGTCGGCGAAACCCATGCGCGAATCGGCCTGGAGCCGCGCTGGCATATCGGTGGTTATGCTCTGGTTCTCGAGCAATTAATTCATGCGGCGATAAAGGAGCGCTGGCCACGTTTCTTTGGAATTGCGCAGGGCGATGCCGAGGGCGTTGCTCTGGCGTTATCGAGCCTTGTCAAAGCCTGCATGCTCGACTTGGACCTGGCGATTTCCGTCTATCTCGAAACCTTTGATGACCAGCGCCGCCGTACCGAAGAGGAGGGCCGCGAGGCGCTCCGGCAGGAGCGAAACCTCGTCGTCGATTCTATCGGCGTCAGCGTCGCCAAACTCGCCGGCAAGGACCTGACCTATCGCATGACGGCGGAGCTGCCGAATGACTATCAGCGGCTAAAAACCGACTTTAATGCAGCGATCGAACAGCTCGACATGGCAATGCAAAGCGTCGCCGGCGGCATCCATGCTATCCACGCCGGAGCGCAAGAAATTGCGGTCTCGGCAGACGATCTGTCGCGGCGAACCGAGCAGCAGGCGGCAAGCCTGGAAGAGACTGCCGCGACGCTCGACGAGATCACCGCGACGGTGAAGAAGGCGGCAGAAGGCGTGGGCCACGCCCGCCAGGTGGTCGCCACTGCCGATGACGACGCCAAGAAGAGTGCAGTCGTTGTGAGCGAGGCTGTCGAGGCGATGGGCGAGATCGCCAAATCGGCTGGACAAATCAGCCAGATCATCGGCGTCATCGACGAGATCGCCTTTCAGACCAATCTGCTCGCTTTGAACGCGGGAGTTGAGGCGGCGCGCGCGGGCGATGCCGGCCGCGGCTTCGCCGTCGTGGCCTCGGAAGTGCGCGCCCTCGCTCAGCGCTCCGCCGAAGCCGCAAAGGAGATCAAGAGCCTGATTTCGGTATCGACGACACACGTCGATCGCGGTGTCGCTCTCGTTGCCCAGACCGGCGAAGCCTTGCAGCGGATCATGCTCCAGGTGGACGAAATCAACACCATCATCGCCGAGATCGCCGCCGGTGCGCAGGAGCAAGCGACAGGGCTTGACCAAGTCAATACGGCAGTCGGCCAGATGGACCAGGCGACCCAGCAAAATGCAACGATGGTCGAACAAACCACCGCAGCGAGCCACTCGCTATCGCAGGAGACCGATCATTTGCTGGAGTTGATCGGCCAATTCCAGATCGGGCGCGCGGATAATAACGATTCCCTGCGCCTCCAATTGCAGAAGGCGGCGCCGCACGCGTTCCGGTCTCAAGCCAAAGCCCCTGACGATTCCCGCCTGGATGCAGGAAAACCAAAAGCCCGGTCGGGACGTGGGGGACCAAAGACGATCGTCAATGGTGGCGTGGCCGGCGAAGACGCCAGTTGGCAGGAGTTCTGAAGCCCACGATCGGAAAGAGCCGCGTTCTTCAGGCACAGGCTTGAACGGGCAATCCTCGACAGGCCGGACAAGTCCTAATTGGCGCTCCCTAGGGGACTCGAACCCCTGTTTTCGCCGTGAGAGGGCGACGTCCTGGACCGCTAGACGAAGGGAGCTTTCGATCGCGTCATCCGGACTGCGGCGGCCCGGACCCTTATCGGCACGCCGAACTCCGCCGGCGCCTCGATCTGCCATCGATTCCGACCGCGCAGCCTGAACGACCGCCGCTTCGGATGCGCGGTTCTATAACGCGGCTGCGAGCCTCGCAAGCCCATCGACCGGCGCAGCGCGGGTATCCTGCCAGATAATCGCAATAATCGAGCCTTGCCCCTTGTTCTGACGCGTCTTTTTAAAGCGCACCGGCAGCCGCTTGGCTTGAAAACGTCCTGTGCCGCGCGAGGTAGCAAAGCAGAGGATGCGGATTTGGAGGCAACCCCGATTCTTTCACGCAGCGATAGCCGCGGGCTGCTATTCCGGCCGCCGGCGCCAGCGCCTCTTGCCGCGCCGCTCGGGCCGTTCGCCATGCTGGCGACCCTGCGGCGCAACCCCGTTGAGACCTGGACAGAAGCGCATTTCGAACATCTGGTTTTGTCCGGCCGCACGATTCTCGGCCGCGCCGCCGTCGTCAGCGCGCCCGATGGCATTCGCCGCATCCTTGTCGAGAACGCCGGAAATTACAGCAAGGACGCGCTGCAACGCCGGATACTGGCGCCCGGGCTCGGCGATGGCCTTTTGACGGCTCGGGACGTCAGATGGCGGGTGCAGCGGCGGGCTATTGCGCCGTTGTTCTCGCCGAAGAACGTGCTCTCCTTTGGTTCTGCGATGGCTGAAGCGGCGGATGCACTGGTTTCCCGCTGGCTCCGGCGGCGTGACGGCACGATTATCGATGTGCAGAAGGCGATGGCGCGCGTCACGCTCGATACGCTCCAGCGCACGATCCTGACAGGCGGTCTCGGTCGCACCCCCGACGAATTCCTTGCGGCACTGACGCAGTATTTCGAGTCGATCGGCCAGCTCGACCCGTTCGATCTTCTCGACTTTCCTGCCTGGCTGCCGCGCATCACGCGCATACGCAGCAGAAGGTCCCTCACCTTCTTCAATGATGCGGTGGAAACGATCCTCGCTCGCCGCAAGGCTCTGCTCACCGCAGAGCCGCAGAACGCGCCACAGGATCTGCTGACCCTGCTTTTGCAAGCTCAGAGTTCCGACAGCAGTACCGGGCTTACCGAAGCGGAGGTGCGCGCCAACATCGTCACATTCATCGGCGCGGGACATGAAACGACAGCCAATGCGCTGACATGGACGCTGTTCCTCCTTGCCCATTCACCCGAATGGCAGGAGCGGCTCGCAAAAGAGGCCGACAGCCTTGCCGGCGCATCGTCGGAGGTGCAGGCGCAATCGCTCGTGGAAACGCGTGCTGTCGTCGAAGAGGCCATACGGCTTTACCCGCCCGTGGCGAGCCTGAGCCGCGCCGCAGTTGGGCCGGACGATATTCACGGCCATCGCATCCGCAAGGGGACGCTTGTGATGATCGTGCCCTGGATTCTGCATCGGCATCGTCGGCTCTGGACAGATCCCGACGTCTTCGATCCGCGCCGCTTTCTACCCGGCGCGCGCGAGACCATCGATCGCTTTGCCTACCTGCCATTCGGTGCGGGGCCACGCGTCTGCATCGGCGCTTCTTTCGCCTTGCAGGAAGCTGCGATTGTGCTCACGCGCATCATGCGCCAGTTTTCTTTGAGTCCGGTTGCAGAGCACGATGTAACGCCGGTGCAGCACATCACCCTGCGGCCGAAAGGCGGCATGCCGCTGATCGTCAAAAGACGGCGCGGCGCAATTCATGCGAATGGATAATCCCTCGGAATGATGTTGGGCCGGCGCATAATCTCGTCCGAAAAGTCTGCAACTTTTCGGGATTATGCTTTACTGGGCTGCGGTCTGGTGCGTGTCGGCCAGAGCCTCGTCCGCATCCTTTTTCAATGCGGCGCGTATCATCGCCTCGTCGCCGCTGCGAGTCATGCGAACGAGCGTGGCGCCGATTTCGCTGATGCTCTCACGCAATGCAGCGGTTTCCGCCGCATTTGCCGCATCTTCGACCTGCTGCCGTTCCGAAGTCCGGCGGTTGCTCTGCGCGCTTTCAAGCTCCTCGCACCGGCGGCGCACGACATCAAGCGCGCCTTGCAGCGCGGCATGCTGCGATTGCAGGTGAACATATTTGTCGCTGAGTGCGCGTTCGCTCTCGCGCGCCTGCTGGGCGACGAGATCACGCTGCGCCAGCACATCCTTTTCGCGCCGCCGCGCGTCTTCAAGCGCAGCCTCGCTGGCGTTCGATTTTGACATGACAGTCCTGATCTGGCTGAGGTCGGATTCGTGCTGTTGCTGCAATGCCGTCAATTCATCGCGCAACTCAGCGGCGCGGCGCGCTTCGGCATCGAGTCTTTCCTGGAGCTTTGCGTTCTTCGCCTCCGCCACCCGCAGATCATGCCGGATGGACTCGAGAATGTCTGCGAGCTTGCGCTCGTTCAGATTTTTGTCGCTGAGTTTCTGCTCGGCTTCGAGCAGGTGCCGGCTCACGTCGCCGAGCCTGAGCTCCAGACTCGCAACACGCGCGTCGGACGCGGCAAGCGCGGCGAAGCGCATTTCGGCGAGAGCCTTCATCGACTCCTGCAAGCGAATGTAATCGACGAATTCGCTCTGTTTGCGTGCGAGCAATCCATCGGCATCGTAAAGCGCCTTGCGGAGGGCTCCGAGTTCGGCCTCGGCCGATGTCAATTGCGTTGTGCTTTCCGCCAGAGCTTCTTCCGTCTCCAACTGCGATTTGGCATGAGAGGAAAGCGCGCCTTCAAGTCTGCTGATCTGCGCCGTCCGCCGTCCGAGTTCGACGAGATCTCCGGCGTGACGATCGTTCAACTGGTCGGCACGCTGGTCGAGGCGGCAGCGCTCGACTGCAAATTCCGCGCGAAGCTGATCACGCTCGGCCAGGATTTCCTGAACGGACAGCGGCATTTGCATTTCCAGCCGCCGTCGCGTGAGCCGGTTGGCGCGCCGCCAGAAGGCCGGCGCAAACGCCAGCGCTGCGAGCCCCGCCACCAGGAACCCCAGAGCGAAGATCATAATCTGTTCGATCACGCGCCCTTGCCCACCAGCAAACCGGTCACCCGGAAATTTTATCCCAAACTATGCCACCACCCTGCGGCAAGATCAAAACTGCCATTCGGGCAGCATGCGAAAAGCCTGCCTCGGCTTTCTGCTTCGGCCTGGCTCTAATTCTCCCGAATCCATTGCGTTGCATGGGTTCAGCCAGATTTGACCGGCGCCTGAGGCAACTTCAAGCCAGGCGGTTTCCGTTCCGCATGGGAAAAAGCGCGTCAAATCAATCAGGTAAAGCCGCAGATCTGAATCCGTCAGTGCAATCAGTCAGGCTGGAAAGGCGTGCCACCCGTCAGAAAGGATTCCAGGTCGGACGCGGGGTGAATTTCAAATAGCTGACATCGAACCCGAGCCGCGCGCCGACGCCAGTCCGAATAGGCACAACCACAATGTCGTTATAGACCAGCGCCGTCATACCGAAACCGCCGACAAAATAGGCCGAACCGTCAACGCCGCCGTAACGTCTGTAAATTGCGCCGATCGCCGGCAGATTATAGACGAGCATCATCGTCCGGTCGCCATCCGCTCCGGCGTCAAAGCCCAGCGAGGGGCCTTGCCAGAACACTTTTCGATCGCCGGCATTGCGCGTGTACATCGTGCCCTCGCCGTAGCGCAGGCCACCGATGAAGGCGCCGCTCGCCTCCTGGCCAAGAATGTAACCATTGGGACGGCCCCAGCGTTTGGTTGCATTTTCGACGACCTGGGCAAGACCGCGAGAGAGCGTCCCGAAAAAGCGGTGCCCGCTTTCTATGATCTCCTCGGGCTCAAACTCGCCGGGGCGTGTATTTTCCCGGTAGGTTCCCGCCTTGGCCACGCGCACCCCGGGCGCCAGAAGCGAACCGCCCGCGATCAAACCCAGTTTCAGCGCGACATCCCGGCGTGATACAGCCCGCATTGAGATCTCCTGGTTGGCAGAGAGGTCCTGCCAGGTGCTGCCTTGCAAGCGCAGCTTTGCCCGAACGTAAGACCCATGATGCTGAGTCTCAGTCTCCGTAGTTAAGGATCTATTACTGGAATTAAGCCATTTTTGCGCCGGTATAGGCTGCTGCTGCTGCGGGATCGCCCCAGGCCACAAAGGGGCCATTCGCAAGCCCGCCGCCAAACTTTCCGTAACGCAAAGGGCCTCTGCCGCCGGCGTCATTGACGATGCCGCCCGCGCGCCGCAAAACGGCGTCGCCGGCTGCCGTGTCCCATTCCATGGTTCGCCCAAAGCGCGGATAAACGTCCGCCGCGCCCTCCGCAATACGGCAGAATTTCAGCGACGATCCGGCAGACTGTCGCTCTCTGACCGGCAGTTGCGCCAGAAATGACTCCGTCTGGGCATCGCAGTGGGAGCGGCTCGCCAGAGCAACCAGACCGTCGGCCGGAGCGCGGCGCACATGGAGACTCTGGCGCTCTTCCTTCGGTGGCAGCCGCTCGCCCGACGAGACAGACACTGTTGTCGCCGTTTCCCCCGCGATCCAGATGCGCGCCGCCGCCGGCGCATAAACAACGCCTGCTCTTGGCGCCTCATCGACGATCAGAGCCAGATTGACCGTGAACTCGCCATTCTTTTTGAGAAATTCGCGGGTGCCATCAAGCGGATCGACAAGAATGAACGTCCCGGTTTTGGAAGGACGATTGCCGGCCGCCACTGCTTCTTCGGAGACAACGGGGAACTGCTGGAGCGCAGACTTGAGCCCCTTGAGGATGACGGTTTCCGCAGCGAGATCGGCATCGCACACCGGGCTTTGATCAGGCTTGGCCTTCGCATGAGCATCCGTTCCGTAGAATTGCATGATGGCGGCGCCCGCCTGAACCGCAAGCTCTGCGAAAATCCCGGCGATTTTATCGAGATCGAGATCAACAAGATTCGAATGCGTTTCCTGTGTCATGGCCATCCATATAGTTCGGTCGGTTGATGTGAATTGCCACCTTCATGCGGCAAATGAATGCGCTGCTCAAGTTTTTCCGGGAGAGGAAAGCATGCGCGCCAAGAAGCGACACGCTGCGCTTTCCGGCCCTTATCCCAATCTTAAAGCTTTATGCGCACAATATCCGACCGCTGGGCAAATATCCGAAGAGATATACTGGCGAAATTTCGGGGATATGTCTCGCGCCGCGTCGAGCTTGACGCTCGCGCAAGGTAAAATGGCGCAACAAGCCCCGCTGGCTTCGCCGAGTTGTTTCGTGGCGGCGCCCCAACCAATGGATGGAAGACCATGACGGATTTCGCGCTCGACTCCCTCGATCTCGCAGCGCTGCTGTGCTCGCGGGTCTGTCACGATGTCATCAGTCCGGTGGGCGCCATCGTCAACGGGCTGGAAGTGCTCGAAGAGGAAAAAGACGCCGAAATGCGCGGCTTTGCGCTCGATCTTATCAAGAAGAGCGCGAGAACGGCCTCAGCACGGCTACAATTCTGCCGTCTGGCTTTCGGCGCGGCGGGCTCCGCCGGCGCCGCGATCGATACGGGCGACGCCGAGCAGGTGGCGCGCGGTCTGTTCGCAGATGACAGAACCAAGCTCGAATGGGATGCGCCGCGCGTTCTCATGCCGAAAAACAAGGTCAAGCTTGTGCTGAACCTGTGCCTGATCGCGGCTGCAGCAATTCCGCGCGGCGGCGTCATCAAAGTGACAATCGCGGACCCTGAGGGCGCGCTCCGCATCGCCGTCGAAGCGACGGGGCCAAATGCGCGCCTCGCCAGCCATGTTCCCCAGCTTCTCGCCGGTACGCCGACAGGCAGCATCGATGCACACGGAATCCAGGCCTATTACACTGGCCTTGTCGCGCGTGCGGCCGATCTCAACCTGTCGCTCTCGACATCGGCTGAGTATGTCCGTGTCGAAGCCGTGCCTGCCGCAGCGGAAGCAATGGCCCCCGCCGAGTTGCTGCAAGCCGATGCACTTCAAGCTCCTTTTTTCAAAGGTCCTTAACCCATAGCGGTGAAAATAGGCCTGCCCGTTGCATTCGTGTCGGCAACTCCAGGCAGGCTCATGGACGAACTTCTCAACGATTTCCTGATCGAGACGAATGAACATATCGAAGCCGCGGGCGATCTCCTCGTGGCTTTCGAACGCGAACCCGCGAACCAGACCACGATCACGAAGATCTTCCGGCTGATCCACACGATCAAGGGCACCTGCGGTTTTTTGGGCCTGACCCGGCTCGCGCATCTTACCCATGTCGCCGAAGCCCTCATCAGCCGTTTGCGGGACGGCGCGCCGTCAACGCTCGAAACCGTCTCTGCGATTCTGGCCGCAGTCGATCGGGTAAAGTTCATCCTTGCAAGCCTCGAAAAGACCAGCAAGGAGCCCGAAGGCGACGACACCGATCTGATCGACCTCCTGCAACTGCGAATCAATGTCCTTGGCGCGGCTCTCTCCCATTCCGAGGATTTTACGCCCGCACAGGAACTACAAAGCGGCATTGATGTTCAGGCGATGCCGAAAGTCGTCAAAGTCGCCAGCGCGCCAGCCCAGCCGAATACAGCAGGACGGCCCGAGACGATCCGCGTCGCTGTCGGTGCGCTTGAGCGGATCATGCTGCTCGTCTCCGAACTCGTGTTGACACGTAATCAGCTTCTCGAGCTTACGCGCTATCAGGAAGATGCCGTCGTCAAGCAGCCCTTGCAACGGCTCTCCGCGCTCACATCCGATCTTCAGGATGCCGTCATGCGCGCACGGATGCAGCCCGTCGGACGGCTATTTACGAGTCTGCCGCGGCTCGTGCGCGAGCTTTCCGTGGAACTGAAAAAGAAGCTGCGGCTCATAACCGAGGGAGCCGACACGGAACTCGACCGCCAATTGATCGAATTCATCCGCGCGCCGCTCACGCATTTGCTGCGCAATTGTGCAGACCACGGGATCGAATCGCCCGAACTGCGGCTGATGCGCGGCAAGCCGGAAGAAGGCACCATCAAGGTCACCGCGACACACGAGGCCGGCTACATAACAATCGATGTTTCGGACGACGGGCGTGGGCTCGACATAGAGGCCATTCGCGAAAAGGCGATCGCAAAAGGACTGGTGAGCAGCGTCGAGGCGTTGCAGATGTCGGACGACGAAATCTGCCGCTTTATTTTCACGCCCGCGTTTTCGACCGCTAGTTCAGTCACCAGCATATCGGGCCGCGGCGTCGGCATGGATGTCGTGCGCGACAATATCGAATCGATCGGCGGCTCGGTTTCCATCAGCACGACAGCCGGCAGCGGCACGCGCTTCTGCTTGAAAATTCCGCTGACTCTCGCCATCGCGCCAGCGCTGATTGTTGCCGCCTGGGGCCATAATTTCGCTCTGCCCCAGCATTCGGTCATCGAGGCGGTCGCTATCGATGCGGAAAGTCCGCATACGCTGGAAACGGTGCAAGGCAGCCTCGTGCTGCGCCTACGCAATGAGGTCATTCCCGTCGTCAGCCTCAAGGAAATTCTTGCTCTCGATTCCGATTCCCCGGCGGAAGAGAACGGCAGCCTCGTCCTTGTCATGCGCATCAATTCACGCGCCTTCGGCGTGATCGTCGATCGCGTGACCGATGTGCAGGAAATCGTCGTCAAGCCGCTGGGCGCTTCGCTCGCACAGCTTCAGGTCTTTTCCGGGCACACCATTCTCGGCGATGGCTCTGTGGTCCTGATCCTCGACCCGACCGGCATTGCAAGCCATCTCGGCTTCGAGCGCTCGAATGACTATGCCGCCGGCCACACGACCGAGGTTTTCGAGCCCGCGGAAAGCTATACGCGCTTTGTGCTGTTCCGCGCCGGCCCCGGCGTTGCAAAAGCTCTGCCGCTTTCGCTCATCGCGCGCATCGAATCCGTAGCCTCGTCCGCAATCAGCCAATCCGACGGCATGTTCGTCATGCAGCATCAAGGCAAACTGATGCCGTTGATGCCCCTGTTCTCCATCGATCCGGCGACGCTTCAGCCGGTGAATCCGGTGCTGGTTCTCGGCATTGGCGGCGAAAGCATGGGGCTGCTGGTCGAAGAAATTCTGGATGTCGTCGAATCCCGTATCGATATTCAGATTTCCGGCGATTGCGAAGGCATTATCGGCACGGCGGAGATCCGCGACGAGGTGGTTGAGATTCTCGACGCAACGCATTTCCTGCGGATCGGCCGGCCACATGCCTTCTCCCGCGCCTTCGCCAATCACTTCAAAATTCTTCTCGTGGACGACAAGTCCTTCTTCCGTGACATGCTGGCGCCATTGCTGATCGCGGCGGGCTATCGCGTCACGACGGCGGCCTCCGGCGAGGAGGCGCTGGCCATGTTCGAGAAAGGTGCTGTCTTCGACGCCGTCGTCACCGATACCGACATGCCGGATATGAGCGGATATGCTCTTGCGCGCCGCCTCACCAGCGACCCGCGGCACGCGCATTTGCCTGTCATTGCGATGGCGGCTCATGCGGCGCCCGCTGTTTTGCAGGCGGCGGCGGAAAGCGGCATGTGCAGCGCCATCGGCAAGTTCGACCGTAATGCCCTGCTCGATACACTTGGTAAACTTCTCGAGTCGCATGATCTCAACAAGCACACTCTCGAATCCCGCGTTATAGGAGCCGCTGCGGCATGACTGCGCATCAGATCCCGGTGGAGACGGCGGACCAGCCGCGCTTTCGCTTCGAAAGCGAGGAATACTGTTTCATCGTTCTCGCCGGAGGGGAGATCTTCGGCCTGCCGGTCGAGCGCGTGCAAACGATTTTCCAGATGGAAGCAGTGACGCCTGTGCCGCTCGGCCCGCGGGAAATTCTCGGCCTCGTGAATCTTCGCGGCAAGATCGTGACTGCGGTGAGCCTGCGCCGGCGGTTGCAGATGCCGGAGTCTGTCTCGGGCAAGCCGGGCCTCGCGATCGGAATAGAGCACCGCGGCGAGAACTTCGCACTGGTTGTCGATGAGGTCGGCGACGTCATCGTCCTCGACCCCGAGAAGCGTATCCCCATGCCGCCACACCTTGATCCGCAAAGAATGAAACTGACCGAAAGTATCTATCGCCTGGATAACCAGATCCTGTCGTTACTGGACATGGAAACGGTATTCGATTTTCAGCGCCGCAACTGACATTGCGGATTGGACCGCCTGACGACGTGATGCGAATCACTGCACGGGAGCGTGAGATGAAGCAGGTGCTTGTGGTCGATGATTCCACGGTCATTCGCAAAGTGGCCAAACGAATCCTGGAAAGTCTGGAGCTTCAGACCCTTGAAGCGGAAGATGGCGCAAAGGCCTTGGAGAGCTGCGGTTCTGCGATGCCTGATGCGATTCTTCTCGACTGGAACATGCCAATCATGGATGGCTTCGAGTTTCTGAGCGAGTTGCGCAAAATGCCTGGCGGGCTGAAGCCGAAGGTCGTTTTCTGCACAACTGAAAACGATGTCGCCCATATCGCGCGGGCCATCCATGCGGGCGCAGACGAATACATTATGAAACCATTCGACAAGCAGATTTTGCAATCGAAGCTTGTTGAAGTCGGTCTCATCTGATCGGACGTTTTCCGATGTGGCAGTCAAGGCGGATGAAAGCCCGATGTTGAAACCGTTCAAGCTGCCTGATCGACAAAATGCGCCCGCCACATTCCGTCTAGCGACACCGAAACCCAATTTCGGGCTTGGGCACCTTGCTCATCCCGGCCCGCGCATCATCGTCATCGGCGCCTCGACGGGCGGTCCGCAGGCCCTGTCGATCGTGCTCAAAGGTCTGGTGCCGGCAATCGAACAAGCTCCTGTCTTTATCGTCCTGCATATCCCGCCCGAATTTACCGAAGTGATCGTCAGTCATATCGAACGCGTCACGGGTCTGCCGACCCACGCAGCCGAACAAGGTGATGAAGTTGCGAAAGGGCATGTTTATATTTCGCCCGGCCATATCCATCTTGGAATTCGCCGCCGTGGCGCAGATTGCTTCATCCAACTTTCGGATGGGCCGCCGGAAAACTTCTGCAAGCCATCGGTGGATGTTCTGTTCCGCAGCGCCGCAAAGGCCTATGGAGAACAGGTGATCGGGGTTGTGCTCACCGGCATGGGCAGCGATGGACTTGCCGGGTCCCGCGCAATCGTCGCGGCTGGCGGCATGGTCATTGCACAGGATGCAGCTTCCTCGACAGTATGGGGAATGCCACGCTCGGTTGTGAAGGAAGGCCTCGCCCACTCGGTCCTGTCGGTCGATGCCATTGGTCCAAATATTTGCGACTTGTTCCGTTCTTTTGATTTTTGCGAGAAAGATTCATGAGTTCCGCGTTCGACCGACTTCGTATTTTTCTGAGTCGCACATCCGGCCTGTCTCTCGATGCAGAGAAAGCCTATTTCGCCGAAAGCCGCCTGCAACCGTTGATGCAGCGCGAAAAGCTCGCAGACATCGACGCCCTGGTTGCGCGCATAGGCTCCGATCCTTATTCCGATTTCGCGCGCGAGGTCGTCAACGCGATGACCACAAACGAAACGTTCTTTTTCCGGGATCGTACGCCGTTCGACAATTTTCGGAATATCGTCCTGCCCGCGCTCCTTGAAGCAAGAAAGGATGTCCGCCGGATCCGAATTTGGTGCGCTGCATGCTCGACAGGCCAGGAGCCCTATTCGCTCGCCATGATTCTCGATGAGGAGGCGCACAAGCTCACCGGCTGGCAGATCGGGATTTTGGCGACCGATCTCTCATCCAGCGTGGTCGCCGACGCGCGGGAAGGATTTTACAGTCAGTTCGAAGTGCAGCGCGGCCTGCCCATCTCGCTTCTTCTTCGTTATTTCGCCCAGTCGGGCGACCGCTGGCGAATCAACGAGCACTTGCGCTCGCGCATACGGTTCGAAGAATTCAATCTGCTCTCCGACTATGGAGAACTCGGCCATTTCGATGTGATCTTTTGCCGGAATGTCCTGATTTATTTCGATGTTCCGACAAAGCAGGCCGTGCTCGCAAAAATGGCGCGCGCGCTTGCTCCCGATGGATATTTTTTCATGGGAGCGGCGGAAACGGTGGTTGGGCTCACCGAAGCTTTCACGCCGCACGCGGAGCATCGTTCGATTAACGTGCCGCGCGAGCATCTGGCCTCCGCACGAGCCCCGTTGCGCCTCGTCGCCGGCTGACCGGAGGGAGCGCACCTTCAAGTGCGCCACGCTTTCAGCCGGTCAGGCAGGAATCAGTTCGTCGTCCTCGCTTGGCTCACGCAGCACATAGCCGCGGCCCCAAACGGTCTCGATGTAATTGCGGCCGTGGCTCGCATTGGCGAGCTTCTTGCGCAATTTGCAGATGAAAACATCGATGATCTTGAGTTCCGGCTCGTCCATGCCGCCGTAGAGATGATTGAGAAACATCTCTTTCGTCAGTGTCGTGCCCTTGCGCAGCGACAGGAGCTCCAGCATCTGATATTCCTTGCCGGTCAGATGCACGCGGTTGCTGGCGACTTCGACTGTCTTCTGATCCAGATTGACGACGAGGTCACCCGTCGTGATCATCGACTGCGCATGGCCCTTCGAACGCCTGACGATGGCGTGAATGCGAGCCACCAGCTCGTCCTTGTGGAAAGGCTTGGTCAGGTAGTCATCGGCTCCGAAGCCGAGACCCTTCACCTTGTCTTCTATCCCGGCAAGGCCTGAGAGAATCAAAATGGGCGTCTTGACTTTCGCGACCCGCAAGGTGCGCAGCACCTCATAACCCGACATATCGGGAAGGTTCAGGTCGAGGAGTATGATGTCGTAATCATAGAGTTTGCCGAGATCGATGCCCTCTTCGCCGAGATCCGTCGTGTAGACGTTGAAGTTCTCGGATTTGAGCATCAGTTCGACGCTTTGCGCGGTCGCGCTGTCGTCTTCAATCAGTAGCACCCGCATGTCAGGCTCCCAGCCTTACCCTCGTGATTCGTCTGCTGTGCGAGACCCCCCTCATCGTGCCTTGCGGCACGATTTGCACCAGCCTGGCGCTCGAACGACGCCTCTGACGAACCAATTTCTTAATGTTAATGATCATTGGTTAACAAAACCATTCCACAAGCCCGCCACAAAGAGACGCGCAGGGGTTGCAACGGCTTCCCCGCAGATCGAGCACACGGCCCCGCGATAGGCGCCGACCCGATCGGCGCTCACGCAGACGACCCTAACTCTTAAACTTTCGGGTTAATGAAAGATTACGCGGGACGCGAATCAGACTTCTCGATGCTTATAGGTAACCGGCAATCGGTCTTTCGTGAAGCTCTATGGAAACCATTCCGGCCCGCCGGTAAGGAACCAGCAACTTTGATCCCGCATAGTGAAATCGTCTCGCGTTGGTTGTCAAAAGGTTGCAGACCGCACTGCGCTTTGGAGTGTTGAAATGATGAAGTCGCGAGATTCACTCGTTCGCCTGAAACGCTTCCACGTCGAGGAAAGACGTCGCCGGCTGGCGCAGATCGAGTCGATGATCAATGAATTCGCCCGCATGGCGACCGATCTCGACCGCGAGATAGCGATCGAGGAGCAGCGCGCCGGCATCTCCGACCTCACGCATTTCGCCTATCCGACCTATGCGCGCGCCGCGCGCGTGCGCCGCGACAATCTCCTGCGGTCGAGCAACGAATTGCGCGTCCAGCTCGACGATGCGAAATCCGGCCTCGACGATGCCCTGGCCGATCTCGGCAAGATCCAGAGCCTGGAAGGGCGCGACAAGAGCGCGGAACGCACGTCCGATCTGCCGGAACCCGGGCGCGGCCTCGGAGAACTCACCTTGCGCGCCGCCCAAGCCTGAGCTGACAAGCCGTTCCACTGCAACCGCAATAAATGGACGCTGGCCGCCTGCTGGCCCGATTTGCCGTGCGCCTGGAAAGATTCGCGTATACCATGACAAACTTGCTAGTCTGCACCGTGAAACGCCCGGATTAGCGCGCCGCAGCCCGTGCAAGCTGGCTGCGCGACCCTTTGCTCCAGGACGCTCTAAAGGTTAGAAACCGCTCTTCGATGCCGGCGGTTGAGCATGCCCCATGGCCGTCGCCGAAGCCAGGCGTTAGATCACGATGCGGTCAGGTCGAATCGACCTGAGCGCAGGTAACATGATCGCTTCCAATATACATTGGAGCGGGATCTGAGCGAAAAACCGGTATCACTTTTTCGCATCCCGCTCTGGCGACCGCGCCGGCGAACGGACCCGGAGGCTTATGAAGCGGTTTTTCGAATTTGTCTGGCCGCTTATCGGCATTCTCGTCGTAGTCGTGTCGATTTACCTTCTGCATCGGGAATTTCGTGGCGAAGCGCTTGGCCCCGACATCTGGGCGGAACTGCGCTCGATCCCGCCCGGCAGGTTCGCCATGGCGCTGCTGGCGACGCTGATCGCCTATGTGGCGCTTGCCTGGTACGACCGGATTGCACTGCTGCACCTCGGCGTGAAGCATATTTCCTGGCGTTTCATCGCGCTTTGCTCGTTCACGACCTATGCGCTTGCGCACAACATCGGCGCATCGGTCTTTTCCGGGGCCATGGTGCGCTATCGAGCCTACCGCACAAAAGGGCTTGCCCCGGCCGAAATCGCCATCCTCGTCGGTATCTGCTCGCTGACGTTCGGCCTCGGCGTGTGTCTCATCGGCGGGCTCATTCTGGTGATCGAGCCGGGACAACTGCGCCGCTTGAGCGGGCTTCTGCCGGATGCCGTCACCAATCCGATGACTGCCCGCATTATCGGCATTGTCTGCCTCGGCATTGTCGGAGGCTATGGTGCGGGGGCGATTTTCAAACTGCCCCCGATCCGGCTCGGCACGCTAAGGGTCGACTACCCCCGGCCGGGCATTGCGCTGCGGCAGTTTCTCGCCGCCCCGATGGAGATCATCGGCGCGGCAGGCATCATTTATTTCGCCCTGCCCCCGGGCGGCAATCCCGGCTTTTTCGCTGTGCTCGCCGTCTTCGTGGCATCGTTTTCAATGGCGCTTGCCTCCAACGCGCCCGGCGGAGTCGGCGTTTTCGAGCTTTTGTTCATCAAAGCCATGCCAGCGGTGGCCCCCGTCAAGGTTCTGACGGCCTTGCTCGTGTTCCGGTTTTTTTATCTCATTCTGCCGCTGATCTTCGCCATCGTGGTCGTCGTTCTCTTCGAACGGCGCAAATTCGCCGAAGCCCGCAGCCAGACTGGAGAGACGCCGCTCGAGACGGACGGTAAAGGACTGGGACCGCTCGGGAAGAACGACCTTGATGGCGGCAAAAGCGAAAGCAGGAAGCGCGCAGCCTCCTGAGACTTCTTCAACTTATGGGGAGTTTTCCCCGCTCCTCGCCCTGCTTGGAAAAGCCCGGAAAGACAAAGAGCCCCGGTTCTGATCCCATCAGAACCGGGGCTCTTTGTGATAGCTAAAAGATCAGGCGCGATATTGTTGCAGGCGCGTCGTGCGCAGGCCGGCAAGCCCATGCTGATCGATCGACATCTGCCAGGAAAGAAACTCATCGACAGTCAAGGTATAACGGCTGCAAGCCTCCTCAAGCGAGATCAGGCCGCCGCGAACCGCTGCGACCACCTCCGCCTTGCGCCGGATGACCCACCGTTTCGTGGATACCGGCGGCAGGTCCGCGACAGTCAGGGGGCTACCATCAGGCCCAATCACATATTTTACCTTTGGACGATGCGGTTCGATCATAATCTTGAACTCACTTACTGAACTCACGCTTGTCACAATGGACGGTAGAATAAGCAGTTTAAGAATGAACTAAGCGCATACGGCAGTTTTACATAATATAAGCTTCCAAAGTTGGATGGTTCTTTAGAGTTTTGGAAAGAATTGCTTTCGGAATTGTGCCGGCATGGGACAGGATATTTGGAGATCATTAAGAAGTGAACCGCAACGGTGCGAACGAGACTATGGCGTTTTCAAGCGAAATGGCAGCCGGTTCGCGTGACGAAACCGCATCAGAACAAATGACTAAAGTCGTGATTCTGGTTCAATCGGAAGCAAAACGGCTCCGGCCTGCCGCCTGTTGAGCCCGGCGCAGGTTCCGCTCCATTCACGCGATTTGCGTCCCGTCAGCGAGAGTGGTTTATAAAGCGAGGCTCACGGCGCTTCATCGCATGAGGCCCCCGAGTACGCCGCCCCTGCCGCAATCAGCCCTCAAATGCGCGAATTTGCCCGCCATAATGAGGCCAACTCGGCATTTGGAACATCGGGCTGCCAGATTATATGAATGTGAGGCTCCAGCGAGCTTCATGCTCGGCGAGTGACATTCGAGTGACATTGATGAGTGACGCACAAGCCCCGACGGCATCCGGTTTTCGCAACAGCCTCGACGTGGCCAAGCCGCCAGCGGAAACGCGCGTGGTGGTCGCCATGTCGGGAGGCGTCGATTCCTCGGTCGTCGCCGCGCTCCTCAAGGAGCAGGGCTATCAGGTCATCGGCGTGACGTTGCAGCTTTACGATAATGGTGATGCCGAGCATCGCAAGGGCGCCTGCTGTGCAGGCCAGGACATTCACGATGCCCGCCGCGTCGCCGCCCAGCTCGATATTCCGCATTATGTGCTGGATTATGAAGAACGCTTTCGCAGGAAAGTGATCGACCGTTTCGCGCGCAGCTATGCTGAAGGCGAGACGCCGATCCCTTGCGTCTCCTGCAACAGCGAGATCAAGTTTGCCGACCTCTTCGAGACGGCGAAGGATCTCGGCGCGGATGTTCTGGCGACCGGGCATTATGTCTCCTCCCGGCCGGATGGCCGGGGCGGACGCGCGCTCCACCGCGCCAGCGACGATGCCCGCGATCAAAGCTATTTTCTATTCGCCACCAACAAAGCGCAGCTCGAATTTCTGCGCTTTCCCCTTGGCGAGATGCAGAAGCCGGAGGTCCGGCAACTGGCCCACAGGCATGGCTTGCTGGTGGCCGACAAAGCGGACAGCCAGGATATCTGCTTCGTCCCGCAGGGCCGATACAGCGACTTCATCGAGCGCATCTGGCCTGAGTCCGCAGTTCCCGGCGCGATCGTGCATGTGGACGGGCGCAAGCTCGGCGACCATGCTGGCGTCATCCATTATACGATCGGACAGCGGCGCGGACTGGGCATCAGCAGCCATGGCGGCGAGCCGCTCTATGTCGTCAGGCTTGACGCTGCACGCGCCGAAGTCGTCGTCGGACCGCGCTCGGCGCTCGCGACGCGTCGCGCGAGGCTGCGGGATCTCAACTGGCTCGGCGATGGATCTCTGCGGGAGTTTGCCGGCGAGGGCCACGAGCTTTTCGTTCGCGTGCGCTCGACACGGCCACCGGTGCCCGGCTTCCTGCATCTCGATGGCGACGACGTCTATGTGGATTTCGCCAGCGATGAAGATGGCGTCGCGCCGGGGCAGGCCTGCGTCTTCTATGAATCGGATCATGCGGAGGCGCGCGTGCTCGGCGGCGGATTCATCAGCACTACGCAGGCTGCCGGGGAGACGAGCCACGCCTTTGCGCAAGCCTCCACCCTGGCACCCGCCGGCCCGCATTGATGGGCACAAATGCGGGCTCGCGGAAGGGCGAGACGGACGGGAACGGCGGCCTCGATAATACGCATGTCACGGCTGCCTATGCGCGCTGGGCGCCGGTCTATGATCTCGTTTTCGCCGCGGTGATGCGCAATGGCCGCCGAAACATCGCGGCGGCGGCCAACCAGCACAAGGGCGGGCTCATTCTCGATGTCGGCATCGGCACCGGGCTCGAATTGCCGATGTTCGATCGCTCGCTGCGGATCGTCGGCGTCGATCTCTCCCTGCCCATGCTCGAACGGGCGGCGCGGCGCGTCCGTGAAACCGGCCTTTCGGGCATCGAAGGCCTCGCACTGATGGATGGCCGCAGACTCGGCTTCGCCGATGCCTGCTTCGATGCTGTCGTGGCGCCTTATGTGCTGACGGTGCTGCCGGAGCCGGAAGCAAGCCTCGACGAATGGCTGCGCGTGTTGAAGCCCGGCGGCGAGATCATCCTCGTCAATCATGTCGGTGCGGACGCCGGCCCCCTCGCAGCAATGGAGATCTGGCTCGCGAGACGGAGCAAGGCCCTCGGCTGGCGGCCGGAATTCCCCTGGGCGATTCTTGGCGACTGGCTTGCCGCGCGGCCGCATCTGATTCTCACCGAGCGCCGTCGCATCGCGCCTTTCGGCCTCTTTACCCTGACGCGGATCACAAAGCCCTGACGCATCGAAAAGGATTCCGCCGGCCGGGACAGCGAGAGCGTGCCGCCTTGACACTTTCGGGAGCCGCAGCCTATACCGCCGGACGCTTGCAGCGCCGAACGACGAAGGCGCAAAAGCCCCTCGGGGCGGAGTAGCTCAGCTGGCTAGAGCAGAGGAATCATAATCCTTGTGTCGGGGGTTCGAGTCCCTCCTCCGCTACCACCAATCCCTTTGTCCAGCACGCCCAACCTGTTGAATTCAAAAATATGGTAGCCGCGCAGCGCGCCCGCCGCTGTGATCCGCCACCAGGCCGGCGCTTCAGAGCACCGGCGCCATCATGGCGACCGCATTCCGCAGAAGACGCGTCCGAAAGCGCCAGGCCTTGACGGCATCGAGTGCGACTGGCCGTGATACGGCGAGATAACCCTGCTGGCGCGCACGGACGGCGGCCGCGACGCTTTCGTCCGCCACCAGCAAATTGTTCTCGAAGTTAAGTTGCATGCTGCGCCGGTCCATGTTCGCCGATCCCACCAGCGCCATCTTCCCATCGATGGTCAGCGACTTGGTGTGCAGCAACCCCAACGGATACTCGTAGATGCGGACGCCGTTGAAGAGCAGGTCGGCATAGCAACTGCGGCTGCTGTTCTCCACCAGCCATGAATCATTGCGCTCGGGAAAGACAATCGTGGTCTCGACGCCTCTGCGCGGGGCGGCGCACAAGGCGCGCTGAACCGCCTCATCCGGCACGAAATAGGGTGTCGTGATCACGAGTTCCTTGCGCGCGCTGTAGATGGCCCCGGCGAAGGAATCGGACATGGCGTTGCCGAGCGTCGTTGGCCCGGTTCCGTACATCTGGGCTACGCTTCCCGGACTGAAGCATTCGGGTGTCGGCAGCGCTACGGCAAGTCCGTCGAGCGGTTCGCCGGTTTCGGCGATCCATGTGCATAGAAACAGATACTGTGCCTGACGCACAACCGGCCCTTCGCAGCGCAGGAGGATATCCACCCAGGGCGCATAGCTGGCCTTGATCCGGAATGCCGGATCCGCGCAGTTCTGGCTGCCGCAATAGGCAATGCGGTTGTCGATGACGACGAGCTTGCGATGGTTGCGCAGATCGACACGCCCCACCGCCAGATGCCCCAGACGCGGAATGTCATTCAGCGTTACGACAAGCGACACACCCGCATCATGCAACTGCCGCCAGCGCCTTCCGCGAACGAAGGCGCGCGAGCCCAGCGCGTCCGCCATCACCCGGCAGCGCACGCCGCGCCGCGCGGCGGCAGCGACCGCATCAGCCACCTTGCCGCCATTGCCATCGTCGAGCCAGATATAAAAACTGATGTGTACATGCTCCTTTGCCTGCTCGATGTCCTGCACCAGAGAATCGATCGCGCTGTCTGAATCGAGCGTCGGCTGGTTACTCGATGCTTTGCGGTCGCCAAGAAGTACAATGCGGTTGCCCGCCACCGGCCGCAGCCCGTTGATCGAGCCACACAAATCGAACTGGGCGACCTCTTCAGGCTCGGGGCTTTCCGGCGCGCAGGCCGCATCGTCAGGCCGGACAGTTCGATCTTCCGCCTCCTTCAGCCGGCGCATCCGTTCGTGTCCAATGCTGGTCTCGCCGAGGAACAGATAGGCGACGACGCCGACCACCGGCAGAAACATGATGACCGCCACCCAGGCGACGCGGGCGGCGGGCTCTCGATTAGGCCGGGTGATCGCTCGCACCACCGTCAACAGATGCACGACGAGCAGCGACAGGTCGAACAACTGGTACATTCCCGGATAAACTCCTTCTGTTACCTCTCCGATCTGGCCGTCGATGCCGCCTGTCAACGTCGTGGGATCGGCAAAAAACTGATCGAAGAGACGCATCGCGCAGCCGGTGTCAGGCGAACTGCTGGATCACTCCCCGGCAGCGATAACCCATCAAACGTGATAACTTATGTTGCTGAAGCCCGTCGATTCAGCTTGAAACGGCTTGAGTGACCGCATAATCGGTCGAACTTGCTTTTTGCAGCGCACCCGGCTCGCCTTTCTGTTTCATTTCGCGTGATCAAATGCAAAATCTCACTCAGGTCGACTGGTCGCAAATTCCTGCACCTTCGGATGACAGGCTTGCCGATCACCTTTCAGGCATGGCGCTTCCGTCCGTCCGCCTTGCCGCGACGGATGGCCGGGACATCGACCTTGCGAAGCTTCAGGGCCGCAGCGTCATCTACGTCTATCCAATGACGGGACGCCCCGATACGCCGCTGCCGGATGGCTGGGATATGATTCCCGGAGCGCGCGGCTGCACGCCGCAGTCCTGCGCTTTCCGCGACCATTCCGCCGAATTGCGCGCCCTGGGCGTCGCCCACCTCTTTGGCCTGTCGGTGCAGGATACGGACTATCAGAAAGAGGCCGCGGAGCGGCTCCATCTGCCGTTTCCGCTGCTGTCCGACGCGGATCACAAATTTGGCAAGGCGCTCAGCCTGCCGGCTTTTGACGTCAATGGGCAGAGGCTCCTGAAGCGCATCACGATTATCGCGCATGAGGGGCGCATCGAGCAGGTCTTCTATCCTGTCTTCCCGCCCGACCGGAACGTCCATGACGTAATAGCGTGGCTGCGGGCAAATCCGCGCTGAACATAGAGACGGCTCCAGCATGCCACGCATCAATTATATAGAACCGGTCGTCATGCTGGCGACCGTGGTGCAATGGCTCGTGCTGGCGACGATTACCGGCATCATCGTCGGCAGCGGCACAAGTCTTTTTCTGCATGGCCTGTTCTACCTGACCGGCAAAACGGCTTCCATTCCGCTCTGGTCGCAGATGATCCTGCTGCCGCTTGGCGGCCTCGCGAACGGGCTCTTGCTCCATTACGGCTACAGGCTGAACAAGACCGGCCTCAGCGACTCTGTCATCGCAGCGGTTCACAAACAGTCCGGCCGCGTGCCTCTTCTCACCCTGCCAATCAAGCCGCTCGCGGCCATCATTACGCTCGCTTCAGGCGGCTCGGCCGGCAAAGAAGGCCCATGCTCGCACATCGGCGGCGCATTGGCCTCGGCTATCGGCCGCCTGCTGCATCTGAACGTCGAGCTCCAGAAGCGCCTGGTGGCCTGCGGTGTGAGCGCAGGCTTTGCGAGCGTGTTCGGAACGCCGATTGCAGGAGCCATTTACGGCGTCGAGGTGCTGGCGATCGGGCGGATCCGCCATGATTTTCTGTTCCCGGCGATCGTCGCGGGCGTGGCATCGTTCGAAACCAGCAAATACTGGGGCATCCCTTACGAATATTATCGCCTCGGGGTTCTGCCACCGTTTTCCGAAATTTTGTTCATCAAGATGGTCGGCATCGGCATCATTTGCGGGATCGCCGCTCTGATCTTCGTCGAAGCGGTCAGCCTGACGCGCCGCGTGTTCAATGAACTCAGGACGCAATTCAGAATATGGCCGCCCTTGATGCCTTTGCTTGGCGGCGTGTTGCTCTCGATCCTGATTCTCGTGATTCCGAGAGATTATCTCGGCCTCAGCCTGCCCCTGATGGACCGGGCGCTCGATGGGCAGGCGATGCCTTATTTCGGCTTCCTCTGGAAGGCGTTGCTCGTCGCTATCACGCTCGGCTCCGGCTTTTACGGCGGCATCGTCACGCCGCAATTCGTTATTGGAGCGATCACCGGAAACGCCTTCGCGCATCTCCTGAACATCAACCCCGTGCTGGGAGCATCAGCCGGACTTGTCGCCGTTGTGGCCTCGGCCTCGAACACGCCCATCGCGGCGATCCTGATGGGCGTCGAACTGTTCGGCGGAGTCAGCGCCACAGCCTATGTGGCGGGAGCGGCACTGGCGGCTTACCTGATCATCGGGCACAGGGGAGTCTACCCGGATCAGCTCCTCGCCTATCCCAAGTCTTCCTGGATGCTGGCCGCCTCGGACCTGCCTGTGGGACAGGAAAAGCTGCGTCTTTCCTATGGCCTGCTCAAATGGCTCAGCCGGTTGCGGCCCGACCGCAAGCGCAATCTGAAATGATGAAGCGTTTTCGAGCAAAGCGGCTCCGGTTCGCGCGAAGCGAACGCGCCCCTCGACATGGCGGTTTTTGCAGCAACCAGCGCGTTATGCGCAGTCCCTGGATCAAGTCCGGGGACCGCGCATGACGAAGCACCTGTTTTGATCCGCCCGATGACAGGCTTCGCAAAACGATAAAGCTTCACTGCTTGCCGTTGAACTTGACCCGGCGGTTCTCTTCCTCACGCTTCTTGCTCAGAACGCGCAGGACATCCTTCCACGCGATGTAGCCGACGAGTCGCTGATCCTCGTGCGAGACGACCGGCATATGCGCAACGTTCGCATTGGTCATCTGCTCGATCAGGTTATCGATGTACCAGTCGGGATAAGCGACCGGCGGTGGCCGATGCGCGACGAACAATTCGGCGAGGGTCGCCTTGCGATGCTTACCTGAGCGCCGCCATGCCATCACAGTTGGCGGATTGAGGACGCCAAGCACATGGCTTTCAGCATCGACGACAGGGAAACTCGGATGCGTCGTGGTCGGCTGAGTCAGGAAACCAGTCGCCGCATGCAGCGTCATGGATCCCGGCACAGTCTGGACCTCCGTTGCCATGATATCCTTCACCTGAGCCAGAGCGAACGGATCGGCGCGCCACTCGCGGGTGACGTGATGCCCGCGCCGCGCCACCTTCTCTGTCAATATGTCACGGCGCATCAGCAGCACGGTGACTGTATGGGCGGTGAAGCCGCAGACAAGCAGCGGCAGCATGGCATGGACATTGCCAGTAACACCAACCGAGAAGAAGATGGCGGTGAACGGCAGACGCAGGGTTCCGCCGAGAGTGGCCGACATGGCGAGCAAAGGCCAGAAGCCTGGGGCTGCCGCCGGCAGAAGATGAGCCGCAGCCGCAGCCGCAGCGCCACCGATAATCATCAAAGGCGCCAGCGTGCCGCCGGAAGTGCCGGAGCCGAGCGCGATCGCCCACACGACTGTCTTTACCACCAGCAGGCTCAAGCCTGCCCCGGTTCCAACATCACCGCGCAGCAGCGCCTCGATGTTCGCGTAGCCGAGACCGAGAACATTCGGATCGATCAGTCCACCGAAGCCCACGACGATAGCGCCGAGCGCCGGCCACCACATCCAGTGAATCGGCAGGCGATGAAAACCGTCTTCGATAGCATAGACGAGACGGGTGAGGAAAAGCGACAGCAGGGCCGCGCAAACGCCTACCAGAATCCATGTGCCGGCATCGAGAAAGGAAACGGTGACTTTGCCCGTGAAGGGAAACAGCGGATAGGCGAGCCCGGTGTAGGTGCGCAACACCGCAGCCACGATGCAGGCCGTTGCGACAGGCAGCAGGCTGCGCGGCTTCCACTCGAACAAAAGCAACTCAAGCGCGAGCATGATCGCTGCGATGGGCGTGCCGAACACGATGGTCATGCCGGCGCAGGCGCCAGCCACCAGCAGTGTCTTGCGCTCGTCATCGCTCACCGGCAGCCGCTGGGCCATCAGCGAGCCGATCGCACCGCCGGTCATAATGATCGGTCCTTCGGCGCCGAACGGGCCGCCGGTGCCAATGACGATCGACGACGACAGCGGCTTCAGGATAGCGACCTTCATGCTCAGACGAGAGCGCCCGAGCAGGATAGCCTCGATCGCCTCAGGCAGACCGTGGCCGCGAATTTTTTCTGTCCCGTAACGCGCCATCAGGCCGACGATGATGGAGCCGCCAATCGGGATGAGAACGGCGTACCAGCCCAGATGAGACTGGTTGAACGGGACATAGGCGAAGCTGAACTTGCCAAAATAGCAGAGGTTGGTAATCAGTTCGATCAGCCGGAACATGAGCACGCCGACGACCGAAATCCCCACCGCGGCGATGGCAGCAAGGCCCATTATATAAAGGACCCGCGGGTCGGCGGTGAAATCGCCGAGATGGCGAATAAGCGAGAGGGAACCGCCTGACGGGGTCAGGCGAGCGCGAAGGTCCGCCACTGACTATGAATCTCCGATAAATAGAGCGGTCGATCGGATCGAGACCGCATCGCAGTGCGACATAGCATCAGGATTCTGTGTCGACAACGCCCCTGCGGCACGAGCGCTGCGGTGTATGGCCGCGCATTCGCCTGGCCATATTCCCGCGCTTTGCGGGCCGTGCTATCGCGTTTTGCCGCCATCCGAGTCGCGTTCGGAGCTTCGGAGCCTGGTGCGGCCACGAGCGTGCTGTCTCCGATGACCGATTGGGCTCAACATATAAAAGATTTCGACAAGCAAGGCAAAGGCTTCGACAAGCAAAACGCCGGAGAGAAACCGCGCCTGCCTGACCCAAAGCTTTCTCCCTATGATTATAGGACATTGGCCGCGTTCCGCTTCTCCCTCCGCGGCTTCCTGTCGTTCAGCGAGGCTGCGGCGCGCGCCGTCGGGCTGACGCCGCGCCAGCATCAGGCGCTGCTCGGCATCAAGGCGGCTTCCGACGGCGACACCACGAGCATGTCCCAACTCGCGGATTTCCTCATTTTGCGCCACAACAGCACTGTCGGCCTGATCGACCGGCTGGAAGCCGCGCGGCTCGTGGCCAGAATGCCGGATCCGGATGACCGCCGGCGCGTGCTGGTGCGGCTGACAGCGGCAGGCGAGCGCTGCCTCGCCGATCTTTCGGCCGTTCATTTTGCCGAACTCGAGCGCATCCGCTCGGAATTGCAGAGTTTGCTCGACCGGATGACCCCGCACGGCTAACGCTCTATAATGTGAAAAGCAGCCGGCCTTCCTCCGTCTTGCCAATGGCCGTCCAATCGTCGCAGTTTGGCTCGAACTCGACAGCGGGAGACCGCGCCGCAGCCGCTCCGCGGCGCCGGAATTGAGACGGGGCTTTGAAAACGGATGGCTTTCAGACAAACCGGCTATCGCCTGCCGGACCCGATATGGCGTCCGATAGCGGCTTTATTTTTTTGCGCGACCTTTGCAGCGCCCGCGGTTGCAGCGGACAAGCCGCCGCTGGCGCCCGATCCGCCCGCACCGCTTGCGACGCCATCCCGCATTTCGGCAACGGTCGAATTCGCCCTGCCCGCGCTCGCGGCGGCGCTTGAGCATGACATTCCGCGTCGCCTCGCGACTTTCAACGAACGGATCGTCTGCCTCCACAAGCGGGTGTTCGGAATCGACGTCAAAGCCCATTGCGATGTTGCAGGCTATGTCGAGCGCAGCGGGCATGTGACGCTTTATGGTAAAGGCGACCGCATCCTCGGCAGCATGCCCGTCTATGGCAAGGCCACAGGACGCGGCGGAGACAAAATCACCTCACATATCCATGGCGCGACGCAGGCGCGGATGATGATCGAAGGGCAGGCTCGCCCGGCATTGCAGCGCGACTGGTCGCTTAAATTGAACTTCAGCGACAATTTCCACTGGAGCCAGCCGCCCTATCTGCATGTGCTCGGCCATGAGATTTCGCTCGCTCGCTTCGCCGAGCCTAAAATACGCGCCGAACTCGCGCATGTGAAAGAGCGCGCCAACGCCGCCGCACAAAAACTCGACCTCCACAAAAAGGCGGCAACCGCGTGGCGACAGGCCTTCGTGCCGATCAAGCTCGCAGATAATCCGCAGGTGTGGCTGCAAATGAAGCCGCGCAGCGCCGCTTTTGCGGGAATTCGCGCCGATAGCAAAACCCTTACGGGCACATTGGAAATTTCCGGGAGCGCAGAAACTTTTGTTGGTCATGCACCGCCAGCCGTGACACCCGCACCACTCGCGCCGCTTGCGGCGAATGTCGCTGCACCTGGCAAATTCGACATCGTGCTGCCTGTCCATATTGGCTACGATTTCCTGCGGCGGAAGATCATGGAACTGGTCGCCACCTTGCCAAAGGGCGCAATGACGATCCGCGACGTAACGGTCTATCCTTCGGCTGGAAAACTCGTGGTCGGCGCGCGCATCGCGAAATCGTCTGAAGCGGATCCAAAGGCGGGCGAATGGCTCTATCTTTCCGCAACACCGCAGATCGATGCTGACAAGCAGACATTGCGGATTCCCGATCTCGCGATCGTCGGCAGTGATAGTCCGAAGAACACGGCCGACGATGATCTTGTCGCGCAGTTGCGGCAGCGAATTGTCATCAGTTACGGTGAAGAGTCCAGCAAGCTGATCGACGCTGCAAACCAGAGACTCACACGGCCCCTGGGCAACGGTTTCCGGATCGAAGGGCATCTCGCCTCGGCACGGCCAGAGAAGATCCGCCTTCTCTCAGATGGCGTGAGCATCGCGTTGCATGCCAGCGGCACCCTTAAAATTTTATATGGCCTGTAAGCTTCAAGCGAAGTGGCTTCCTGTTCGCGTAAAGAAAACGCATCAAAACAGAAATATAGAGCTGCGGTTCTGATTCCATCAGAACCAAAACGACTCCCATCCAATTTTCTCTGGACGGATTTTGAAATCGCACACATTCTTGATAGCGCCCATCTTGATCGATTGCTCTCGATGGGTTCCTCTGGGGATTCTCCCGGAGGCCGTTGAGATTTCAGGCAGGCGAGACAAGGCATAGGCCAAAATTATTGATTTTGCGACGCAGGAGGGACTTGTTTCGTGGCTTCCATCGGCAAGCATCTTGTTTCGGTTTTTCTTATCATTGGGACATCTGCGGCTGCGGCTCAGCCAGCCGCGCCTCCGCCGGCAGTCGGCGTGGTCAAAGCCGAAAAGAAGCCGATTACCGAAACCAACACCTTCATCGGACGCATCCAGGCCATCAATCACGTCAATGTCGTCGCGCGCGTGACCGCTTTCGTCGATAGTGTCGCGTTCAAGGATGGGCAGGAAGTCAAGAAAGGCGACATGCTCTACCGGCTTGAGCGTCCGCCATTTGAAGCCGACCTCGAGGCCAAGCAGGCTGTTGCGGCGCAGATGCAAGCGCAGTTGGCGAACGCCAATGCCGCGCTTGATCGCGCAAAGGCCTTGTTGAACACGCCAGCCGGCCTGCGCTCCAATTATGATGCGGCCCTCGCGACCCAGGGCAGCTATGCGGCGCAACTGGAGGGCGCCAAGGCCGCCGTGAAGCAATCCCGGATCAATCTCGACTATACGAACATCACATCGCCAATCGATGGCAAGATCGGCCGCACCGCGATCACGCCCGGCAACGTGGTTTCGCCAAGCAGCGGGACGCTGGTGACGATCGTTTCGCAAGATCCGATGTATGTGCTTTTTCCGGTGTCCGTCGCCGCGGCCATAAACCTGCGCAAGCGCTACGTCCCGATCGGCGGCTTCAACGCCGTTGTTGTCCGCATCACCTTGCCGGACGGACGCCTCTATAAACAGGTCGGCAAACTGACGTTCGTCAACAACACGATCGATCCGCAGACGGACACGCTGACCCTGCGCGCCACCATCTCCAATCCGCCTATTCTCGACAGCGCCAATCAGCAGAGCGTCGTGCGCGAACTCTTCGATGGAGAATTCGTGACCGTCAGCCTCGAAGGCGTTGCTCCGGTCGAAGTGCTCGCCATTCCGCGCGAGGCGGTGCTCACGGATCAGCGCGGCGATTACGTCTATGTCGTCGATGCTCAGGGCAAGGCGGAGCGGCGCGACATCAAGCTCGGTCAATCGACGCCGACAACGGCCTCAGTCCTCAGCGGCCTTAAAGCAGGAGAACTGGTGATAGCGGAAGGGATTCAGCGCGTTCGTCCTGGCCAGCCGGTCATGGCCGGGCCGGTCACGCCGGGTCCTTCCACCAAGGAGTCCGAGGCCCCAAAATAAGCAGCGATTTTCGTTTCGAGAATAATCCGGCCGCGGCGGCCACGCATTTGGAACCGAGCCTTTATGTTTTCAGCGATATTCGTCGACCGCCCTCGTCTTGCAATCGTCATCGCCATCGTCATCACTCTGGCGGGGCTCATTGCGCTGACCCGGATTCCCGTCTCGCAATTTCCTGACATCGTGCCGCCGCAGGTACAGGTCAGCGCAAATTATCCCGGCGCTTCCGCCGCCGTCGTCGAAGCCTCTGTTGCGCAACCGCTCGAAGCGCAAATGGTTGGCGTCGACAAGATGCTCTACATGAAATCGACGAGCGGCAATGATGGCAGCTACAATCTGACCGTCAGCTTCGCGCTCGGCACAGATCCGGACATCGACACGGTCAATGTCAACAATCGCGTTCAGACCGCGCTGTCGCAACTGCCGTCGCAGGTCACGCAGCAGGGACTCACCGTCCAGAAGCGATCTTCGGCGATTCTCCAGTTCATCCAGTTCTACGCGGCGGATGGCCATCCCGAACTCGATAATCTCTTCGTGACGAACTGGGTCACGATCAACGCGCTCGACGAGCTTTCGCGCATTCCCGGCGTCGGGCAGGCCAGTCTCTTCGCCAAGCAAAAATATTCGATGCGGATCTGGTTTGACATTCAGCGCCTCACAAGCCTGGACCTCGCGCCATCCGACATCATCAAAGCTATTCAGGCGCAAAATGTTCAGGCGCCGATTGGCCGCATCGGCGCGAGGCCGATCGGCAAGGATCAGCAATTCCAGTTCAACCTTCAGACCCAGGGACGACTGAAGACGGCCAAGGAGTTCGGGAACATCATCCTTCGCGCCTTGCCGAACGGCGCTGTGCTGCGCGTGCGGGACGTCGCGCATGTCGAACTTGGCGCGCAGAATCTCGATACCTCCAGCCGCTTGTCGGGAAAGCCGGCGGTCGCGCTCGCAACCTATCTTTCGCCGGGCGCCAATGCGGTTCAGACGGCGGCGCAGATAAAAAAGACGCTCGAAAAAATCTCGAAGCGGTTCCCGCCGGGGCTCAAATACAAGGTCGTCTATGATTCGACGACATTCGTAACCGACACCATCGGTGAGGTGCTGCGCACATTAGTCGAGGCCTTTATCCTCGTCGTTATCGTGGTCTTCTTCTTCCTCGGCAATTTCCGCGCCACGATCATTCCCGCCGTGGCGGTGCCCGTCAGTCTCATCGGCACATTCGCTGTTCTGCTGGCAATTGGCTTTTCGGCAAACACTGTCTCCCTCCTCGCCATGGTGCTGGCGATTGGCATCGTCGTCGATGACGCGATCGTCGTCGTCGAAAACGTCGAGCGGGTCATGGAGGACGAGCCGGATCTCTCGCCTGCCGAAGCGACGAAGAAGGCGATGGCGCAGATCACCGCGCCGATCATCGCCATCACGCTTGTCCTTCTGTCGGTCTTCGTGCCGATCGCCTTCATCCCGAGCGTGTCGGGACAATTGTTCCGGCAATTCGCCGTGACGATCAGCGTCGCGATGCTGATCTCCGCGCTGAATGCGCTCACGCTGTCGCCGGCGCTATGCGGCGTTTTTCTCCGCCATGGCGGGCATCGGCGCGGCATCATGCGCTATGTTTTGCGCGGCATCGACTGGGTGCGTGACGGCTATGCCGCGATCATTGCGCGGCTGGTGCGCTTCGCCGCCTTTGGCATCGTGATCATCGTGGCTTTCGGCATCGGCATCTACGGCGTGGCGCTGCATACGCCGACCGGCTTTCTGCCAGAGGAAGATCAGGGCGGCTTCTTCATTTCCGTGCAATTGCCCGATGGCGCATCCGTCGACCGAACCAGCGCCACCATGCGCAAGGTCGAGAAGATGATGCTCGCCATGCCGCAGGTGGAGGATACATTCTCCGTCATCGGCTTTTCGATTCTTGATTCGGCGGATGAGCCGAATTACGGCTTCATGTTCGTCAAGCTGAAACCCTTTGAAGACCGGCAGGCTGCGTCGGATTCAGCGCAAGCCGTCATACGGAAAGTTTTCAAAGAAGGGCAAAGCATCCGCACGGCCTCCGTCATCGCCTTTAATCTGCCGCCGATCATCGGACTTTCGACAAGCGGCGGCTTCGAATATCAACTGGAGGCGCTGGAAGGCCAGGACCCCGAACAACTCGGCAGCGTCATGCAGGGGCTGGTCAGCGCCGCCAACAGCAACAAGGCGCTCTCACGGGTCTTCTCGACATTTACCGCGACGAATCCTTCGATCTATCTCGACATAGACCGCGACAAGGCGCAGGCGCTCGGCGTCAGCATCAGCGACATTTTCACGACCTTGAGCGCCACGCTCGGCGGAAACTACATCAACGACTTCAATCTCTACGGACGCACCTGGCAGGTGAATATCCAGGGCGAGCCGAAAGACCGTCGCGATATTTCATCGATCTGGAACATCTATGTCCGCAACAAGACGGGCCAGATGGTTCCGATGCAATCGCTCGCCTCGGTGCGGATCGTGCAGGGTCCGCAGGTCATCACGCGCTACAATAATTACCGCGCCATCACGATCAATGGCGCGCCCTCGCCGGGCACTTCCTCTGGCACGGCGCTCGCCGCAATGGCCGCGGTTTCCGCCAAGACGCTACCGGCCGGCTACAGTTATGAATGGAGCGGCACCGCCTATCAGGAGCAGGCCGCAGGCGGCCAGACGGGCATCATCCTCGGACTGGCGGTTCTTTTCGCCTATCTCTTCCTCGTCGGGCTTTACGAAAGCTGGGTCATTCCGGTGCCCGTGCTGCTTTCGGTGGCGGTCGGCGTTTTCGGCGCCTACTTCGGGCTTTATTCCCTCGGCTTGCCGCTCGATCTTTACGCGCAGATCGGCATTGTGGTTCTCATCGCGCTTGCTGCGAAGAACGGCATTCTGATCGTCGAGTTCGCCAAGGAACAGCGCGAGGAAGGCCACGACATCAGGACGGCCGCCATAGCCGGCGCACAGATGCGATTCCGCGCCGTAATGATGACATCGATCGCGTTCATCCTCGGCCTCGTCCCGCTTGTGATGGCGCATGGCGCCGCCCAGCTCAGCCGGCGCGGCGTCGGCACGCCGGTCTTCTGCGGCATGATCGCAGCAAGCTTCGTCGGCATCTTCATCATCCCGATGCTCTATGTGAGCTTCCAGTCCCTGCGGGAAAGCCGGTTCAGAATCGGAGGACGCAAGTCGCGCAAATCTGATCCCTCCGACAATGCCTGAAAGCGATGCCTCCTGGACCGGAGGCGCAACGCCGTAGAATGTCGAGCGAGGTAGCTCGTATTCGTTTCAAGAAAACGCCCGGTTCCAGTTCGGCTTCTTTCCCGGCCGGAGCGCAGCTTCGAGCCGGGAACCAGAAACTGCAAGGCCTCCCTTATGGCCTCTGGACCTCGGATCTTCGCCGCTGTGCGGCTCGTCCGAGGAAGAGAAGAGTGTGAGTGCGTATTTATCACACGACTCCGAAACCGCTTCGCTGAGAACGCCACAAAGGAAATGATGAATGGAGACCGACGCCGCGCCGATGCGGCCGCAGAAGCCTGACGCCTCGGCAGGGACGCCGCCTTCAGGCCAACCGATAAAGCTTATCTTCGCTGCTCTGATGCTGGTCCTGCTTCTCGCGTCACTCGATCAGACGATCGTCTCGACTGCGCTACCGACCATTGTGGAAGATCTTGGCGGGCTCGAACATCTCTCCTGGGTCGTGACCGCCTATCTTCTGTCGAGCACGGTCGTCGGCCCGATCTACGGGAAGTTCGGCGATCTCTATGGCCGCAAGGTTACCTTGCAGGCGGCGATCGTCATCTTTCTGATCGGCTCGGCGCTGTGCGGCCTTTCCGCCAACATGCTGGAGCTCATTCTCTTCCGCGCCTTGCAGGGGCTTGGCGGCGGCGGCCTCGTCGTCACCACGATGGCGGTGATCGGCGACATTATCTCGCCGCGGGAACGCGGACGTTATCAGGGCCTGTTCGGCGCGGTCTTCGGGCTGGCGACCATCGTCGGTCCGCTGCTTGGTGGATTTTTCGTTGATCATCTCTCCTGGCAATGGATCTTCTACATCAATCTGCCGCTCGGCATCGTGGCTTTGGTTGTGATCGCGGCAGCGTTCAAAGCATCGGCGCAACGTCAGTCGCGCCGCATCGATTATGCTGGCGCGTGCCTGCTCGCCGCGGCGCTCACACTGACGATCCTGTTCACCAGTCTCGGCGGAACGAGCATGGCGTGGAATTCGCCGCAGATCCTCGCGATGATGGGCGGTGCAGCACTTTGCACCGGCCTGTTCATTCTTGCCGAACTTCGCGCCGCAGAGCCGATCCTTCCGCTGGAGCTGTTCCGCAATCCCATCTTTAGCGTTTCGAGCGCCGTCGGCCTTGTCGTCGGCATGGCGATGTTCGGCTCCGTCACCTATCTGCCGATCTATTTTCAGGTCGTCAAAGGCGTAAGCCCGACGGCATCGGGGCTGCTGGTGACGCCAATGATGGGCGGCATGCTCGTCACGTCCATCGTCAGCGGGCGGCTGATAAGCCGCTTCGGCCGCTACAAGCTTTTTCCCATCGCCGGCACCGGCATTATGACCATTGGCCTGTTTTTCCTTGCGGGCCTTTCCGTCGGATCATCGGTCGCCCTTGCCTCGGCCCGCACTGCGGTTCTCGGCTTCGGCCTCGGCATGGTGATGCAGGTGCTTGTGCTCGCGGTTCAGAACGCCGTCGATTATCGTCATCTTGGCGTTGCGACATCGGCAGCAACGCTGTTTCGCTCGATCGGCGCCTCAGTCGGCGTCGCAATGTTCGGCGCGATCTTCGCCAACCGCCTCGCGGCCAATCTCGCCGGTGCGTTTCCGCCTTCTACGCTCGCAAAAGTGCATGATCCGGCATTTGTGCAAAGCCTGTCACCCGCGCTGCGATCGATCTATCTCGATGCGCTCGCGCAGGCGCTGAATCCTGTCTTCGTGGTTGCGGCAGTCATTAGCGCCGTCGGATTCTTGCTGACCTGGCTTCTGCGCGAAACGCCGCTCCGGCAATCGGCGCATGCTGACGGCATAGGCGAAAGTTTCGCGATCCAGAAGCTTCCCGATTCCCTTCCTGAACTCGAACGCATGGTGACGCGCCTCGCCGAGCGACAGAATCGTGCGCGGGTCTACCGACGCCTTTCGGAACGCGCGGGCATCGATCTTGCGCCACAGGAGATTTGGCTGCTTGGCCGGCTTTCCGAGCGCACGCCAATCGGAGCAAAGGAACTGGCGCGCAGCCTCAGCGTCGCGCGCGGGCGTATCGCCAAGCCGCTGCGGGCGCTGCATGGCCGCGGCTTCGTCGCAACGAGAGACGGAATGCTGGAGGTCACCGCGAGCGGGCACACAACTCTCGCCAAGCTCACGGCCGCGCGGCGGCAGGCGCTCGATGAACTTCTTGCCGGCTGGAAGCCGGAGGAACACGCGGATGTGCGTGCTCTGCTCGATAGACTGGCCGCGGCGCTGGTGCGCGAGATGCCTTTGCCGGATGCGGCCTCGGCATAGTGGCCGTCCCTCTTCCGCCTGCGGGAGAGGGTGGCAGGCTTTCAGTGCCCCGATGTCTGTCGCTCCTCTCCCCACTTGTGGGGAGAGGTAAGGTGAGGGGCTGGAAGATTGGCTCGAATCTTTATCTTTATCTGTGCGCGGCTACTCACCCTAACCCTCTCCCCGCTTGCGCGGGGAGAGAGGATCGGCCTTTCACCCCGTCTTCAATTGCGCACTGTCGATCGGCATCTTGCGCAAACGCTTGCCTGTCGCCGCGAAAATCGCATTGGCGACGGCGGGCTGGATTCCAGAGGTTCCGGGCTCGCCCATGCCCCCGGGCTTTTCATTACTTTTGACGATGTAGACCTCGATTATCGGCGCCTCATTGATCCTGAGCGCCTGATAATTGTCGAAGTTGCTCTGCTCGACGCGACCATTCTTGATCGTGATGTCGCCGTAAAGAGCCGCCGTCAGGCCATAGATGATGCCACCTTCCACTTGCGCCTTTACGGTATCGGGATTGACGACCATTCCGCAATCGACAGCGCAGACCACGCGCCGCACATGCGGTTGACCGTCTCCATCAACCGAGACTTCGGCGACCTGCGCCAGATAGCTGCCGAAGCCGAACAGCACCGAAACGCCGCGCCCGGAGCCTTTCGGAAGAGGCTTGCCCCATTGGGCCTTTTCCGCGGCAAGATCGAGCACGGCTTTGGCGCGTGGCGACTTGCCAAGAAGAGCGCCACGATAGGCAACCGGATCCTTGCCTGCGGCAGCCGCCAGTTCGTCGATGAAGCCTTCGACCATGAAGACGTTATGCGTAACGCCGACACCGCGCCACCAGCCGGTTATCAAGCCTTCCGGCAACTCGTGACGAACCCAATCCACCAGCATATTCGGAAAATCATAGGGACCAGCGCCTGCTTCGACGGCATCGAAATCAAGACCGTTCTTGAAGGCCGGGGGTAGCCAGCGCGCAACGATGGAAGCCCCAACCGTGCGATGGTGGAAGCTCACAGGCATGCCCGCCTCATCGAGGCCGGCTGTCAGCACATCGTAGTAATAAGGCCGGAAGATATCGTGCTGGATGTCTTCCTCACGCGTCCAGATGATTTTCACCGGCGCCTTCACCTGCCGCGCGATCTCGACCGCCTGAATGACACTATCGACCTCGAGCCGGCGGCCGAAGCCGCCGCCAAGCAGATGATTATGGACCGAAACCTTATCGAGCGGCAGACCGGTGACTTTCGCCGCTGCCGCGCCGGCGCGCGACGTGACCTGCGTTCCAAGCCAGATGTCACAGCGGTCAGGCTGCACATGCACGGTGCAATTCAACGGTTCCATCGCCGTGTGCGCTAGCAGAGGAAGCTGATAGACAGCCTCCACCCTCTTGGCCGCAGTTTTCAATGCCGCCGCCACATCGCCTTTCTTCTCGCCGGCGACGCCGTCCTTGCTGGATGCTGTCGCCATCGCGGCGACGATATCTTCTGTCGTCAGATGCGCATTGGGACCCTCGTCCCAGGTGATTGTCAGCGCCGCGAGGCCTTTTTTCGCGGCGCCCATATGATCGGCGACGACGGCAACCGCATTATCGAGGCGAACGATCTGGCGCACGCCCTTCACAGCCAGCGCCTTGCTGTCATCTACCGATTTGAGCTTGCCGCCGAAAACAGGACAGGCCGAAACCGTCGCGACCTTGAGGCCCGGCAGTCTGGTGTCTATCCCGTAGCGGGCCGTTCCGTTGACCTTCTCCGGCGAATCGATCCGCGGCGCGGGCGTACCGATCAGCGTAAACTCGTTCGCCGGCTTCAAGGCGACTTTGCCCGGCATTGGTTGTTTGGCAGCATCATCCGCAAGCTCGCCATAACTCAGGCGGCGCTTGCCATCCGAATCAATCACCGCGCCTTTTTCAGCCTTGCAGTTTGCGGGATCGACCTGCCACCGCTTTGCGGCGGCCGCCACAAGCATGCTGCGCGCAACAGCGCCGGCTTCACGCAACGGAATGAAAAAGCCGCGCACCGATGTCGAGCCGCCGGTTGCCTGAAAACCGATCAGCGGGTTGCCATAGAGCTTGTCGTCGGCAGGTGCCGCTGCAACATCGATCTGGTCGAGGCCGATGGCAAGTTCTTCCGCGATCAGCATCGACATCGACGTATAGGTGCCCTGCCCCATTTCGACCTGCGACATGATGAAGGTCACCCTGCCATCGCGGCCAATGCGGATGAAAGCGTTTGGCGCGAAGTCTTCAGACTCTGCCGCCATCGCCTCAGACGCGGCAAACGGCAGATTGATGCTCAACAACAATCCACCACCAGCGGCAGCGCTCGCGCGCAGAAATGTGCGCCTTGAAAGCCCGCTTTCCTGGCGGTTTCCGGCATCTTGCTCAAGGGCTGCAAAACGATCAATAAACATGGTCAGCCCCTTTGTCCGTGAATTTCGTTGACCCCAGCAGCATCCTTGATGGCAGCACGGATGCGCACATAGGTGCCGCAACGGCAGATGTTGCCGGACATGGCATCATCGATGTCGCTATCAGTGGGATGCGGATTGGCAGCGAGCAGCGCCGCAGCGGACATGATCTGACCGGACTGACAATAGCCGCACTGGACGACCTCACGGTCGATCCAGGCCTTCTGGATCTTCCGTCCGGCCGGCGTATCGCCGATCGCCTCAATCGTCATGATCTTTTTGCTGCCGATGCTATCGATGCTGGTGATGCAGGAGCGCGTCGGCGCACCATCGATATGCACAGTGCAAGCGCCGCACAATCCCGCGCCACAGCCGAATTTCGTGCCCGTCATTCCGATCACGTCACGGAGCACCCATAACAACGGAATGTCTCCATCCACATCGACGCTATGAACGACGCCGTTTATGTTAACCGCATAGGACATTCGACACTCCGATTGCCTTCGAGTGGTTGATTTTCCGGCGCAATGATATGATCCGCGCCATATTTGTAAATGCTGGCCCCTATCACGTTTCCTCGCGGTCCAGCCGCAACGGATTGAATCGGTTTTGAATTTGCCTATCGCAATCATATGATTGGATATTCATAATCGATTGCACGAAATGGCGGGGCTTAAGCTGCGTCTCCAGATCCAGGCAATTTTTCTGATTTTTTCTTTGTTGTCAGCTTATGGAGTTTGTCTTGTCTGATTCCATCATCACCCGGAGAACATACCAGGTCGAGCATGTGACGATCGAATCACAGAAGGGATTCGACGCCGTCAAAGCCGCACTCGAAAGCAACCTCCCGCACTTTGACGCATCGGTTCTCATCCTGTTGCGTTATGGCGAAAGCGCCCGCGTTAAGAAAGAACTCGAAAAAACATCGGGCCTTTCCATCTTCCTTAGCCGCGATCATGGCGGCCTTTTGCAGATTCAGGCGCAGCGTAAAAAGGCGGTGCAATATGAAATCGGCAACGCCTATACGGCCTCGCGGATGACGCAGCATCGTTTGCCCGTGGCGCTTTATGCACCGCTGCGCATCGTGCTCTATGAAAATGCGCAGGGGCATGCCGTCTTCGAATATGACAAGCCTTCAACGCTCTTCGGCCAATATGGGGATGAACAGATTATCGCCGTTGCGCGCGAACTCGATCAGGAGATCGAATATGTTTTGCGTGAAGCAGCCGAATG
>SCSF01000164.1 GCA_004298435.1 Beijerinckiaceae bacterium | reverse complement strand
CTCTCCGGCCGGCCCTATCTCGTTTTCAGGACGCAGTTTCCGTGGCCGAAGATCGGCGAATTCGACACCGATCTGGTGCGCGAGTTCTTCCAGGCTCTGAGCACGCATGCCGGCATGAATCTGCACATCGAGACGCTGTACGGTGAGAATTGCCACCATATATGCGAATCGAGCTTCAAGGGCGTTGCGCGGGCTTTGCGGACGGCCATGATGATCGACGCACGCCAGGCAGGCGAAATTCCCTCGACCAAGGGCGCGCTGTAATTCAACGAGATGATGGACCAATCCATGTCCGTTTACACAATCCAGGCCCCGGCGGGTTCGTTCGGCGAAGCAGAACTGGAAGACTCCGCCTTCCTGCGGGAAGGATTCTCCTGGGGCGCCTTTTTCTTCGCCATCTTCTGGCTGCTCTGGCATCGGCTCTGGGCCACGGCTGCGCTTTGGATTATCGTCTGCGCCGGCTTCACCTGGCTTTCGTTTTCGATCCTTTCTTTCGGCAGTTTCCTGCTGATTGCCCTGGCGCTGCATATTCTACTCGGGCTTGAGGCCAACGCCCTGCTGCGCCGCAGATACGCACGCCACGACTACAGGCTGATCGGCGTCATTTCCGCAAGGTCGCGTGAAGTTGCGGAGCGGAGGTTCTTTTCGCGTGTCATGCCGGAAACGCCCCAGACGCCATCCGCGGCAGGCACACCTCCCGCACCGCCAAGGCAGCGCCACAGCGACGACGTTCTGGGCCTGTTTCCCGAGCCGGAGACTGGGCATTGAGCACAGTCATCGTCGATTATGGTTCGGGCAATCTGCATTCCGCACATAAGGCTTTTGAGCGCGCCGCGTGCGAGACGGGGCTGTCTGAGCCGATCATCGTCAGCACCGATCCCGAGGCCGTGCGCAGGGCCGACCGCATCGTGCTGCCCGGCGTCGGAGCCTTCGCCGATTGCCACAGAGGCCTTGCCGCCGTGCCCGGCATGACCGAGGCGCTGAACGAAGCCGTCGTGAGCCGGGGCCGGCCCTTTCTCGGCATCTGCGTCGGCATGCAACTTATGGCGACGCGCGGCCTCGAGCATGAGACGACACCCGGCTTTGGCTGGATTTCGGGCGATGTTGCGGCGATCAAGCCGCAGGACCCGTCCCTGAAAATACCGCACATGGGCTGGAACACGCTCGATCTGGCGCATCCGCATCCTCTGCTTGCCGGAATCCCGACGGGACAAAAGGGGCTGCATGCCTATTTCGTGCATTCCTACGCTTTTGACGGCGTTGCCTCGCAGGAGGTGATCGCCACCACGGATTACGGCGGCAGCATCGTCGCCATCGTCGGCCGCGACAATATGGTGGGCACGCAATTCCACCCTGAAAAGAGTCAAGCCATGGGTCTCGCCCTGATCGGCAATTTTCTGCGGTGGCAGCCGTGATCCTTTATCCGGCGATCGATTTGAAAGGCGGCGAATGCGTGCGCCTTTTCCAGGGCGACATGGAAAAGGCGACCGTCTTCAACGCCGATCCGGCTGCGCAGGCGAAAGCCTTCGCGCACCAGGGCTTTGCTTGTCTGCATGTCGTTGATCTCGACGGCGCCTTTGCCGGCAAGCCGATGAACGCGCAGGCCGTTGACAACATTCTCGCCAGCACCAGCATGCAGGTGCAGCTCGGCGGCGGGATCAGAGACATCGCAACCGTCGAAGCCTGGCTCGACAAGGGCGTGGCGCGAGTCATCATCGGCACCGCGGCGGTGCGCGATCCTGATTTCGTGCGCGCTGCGGCGCGCAGCTATCCCGGACGGGTTGCCGTCGGCATCGACGCCCGCGACGGCAAAGTTGCCGTCGAAGGCTGGGCCAAAACTTCGGAAATGACTGCGGCGGAACTCGGCCGGCGATTTGAAGATGCCGGCGTTTCCGCCCTGATCTATACGGACATCTCGCGCGATGGAGCCTTGCAGGGCCTGAACATCGCAGCCACCGTGGCGCTCGCGGAGGCCGTCGCCATTCCGGTGATTGCCTCGGGCGGCCTCGCATCGATCGCCGACATCGAAAGACTGCTCAAGCCCGATTGCTCCAAGCTCGCGGGCGCAATCGCCGGACGGGCGCTTTATGATGGCAGGCTCGATCCCGCGGCGGCGCTGGCGTTGCTCAAGGCGGCGGAGGAGAGATCGCTTGCTTAAGTCCCGTCTCATTCCCTGTCTCGACGTCAAGGACGGCCGCGTCGTCAAAGGCGTGAATTTCGTCGATCTGCGCGACGCCGGCGATCCGGTGGCCTGTGCGACGGCTTATGACGCGGCGGGCGCGGACGAGCTCTGCTTTCTCGACATCACCGCGAGCCACGAGAAGCGCGGCATTCTCCTCGATGTGGTGCGCCGCACGGCGGAAGCCTGCTTCATGCCGCTCACCGTCGGCGGCGGCGTGCGCACGATCGAAGACATACGCAGCCTCCTGCTCGCAGGCGCGGACAAGGTTTCGATTATGACCGCGGCGGTTCAGAACCGGGATTTCGTTCGCGTCGCGGCCGAGAAATTCGGCAATCAATGTATCGTCGTCGCCATCGACGCCAAGCAGACTGCGCCGGGAAAGTGGGAAATTTTCACCCACGGCGGACGCAAGCCGACAGGCATCGACGCGGTAGCCTATGCACGCGAAGTCACGAGCCTCGGCGCAGGCGAAATTCTGCTGACCTCGATGGATCGCGACGGCACCAAATCCGGCTTCGATCTGGCGCTGACGCGCGCCGTCGTTGATGCGGTTTGCGTGCCGGTGATCGCCTCGGGCGGCGTTGGCACGCTTGACCACCTCGTGGAAGGCTTGCGCGATGGCGGCGCCAATGCTGTGCTTGCCGCCTCGATTTTCCATTTCGGCGAATACAGCATCAGCGCCGCCAAAGAGCATATGGCGCGTTGCGGGCTAGGCATGCGGCTCGATCGCCAGTCCGCGTCCGTCGCGGCATAGAGTCGTCTCGGTTCAGGAATCAGAACCGAGACCCCAATTAATGTTTTGACGCGTTTTCTTCACGCGAACCGGAAGCCACTTCGCTTGAAAACGCTATAGACCGGGAAGAATTCAGAATGAGCGATTTCAGCCTTGACGATCTCGCCGCTCTCATCGCGGAGCGCGACGCGGCGGACGCTTCCAGCTCCTATACGAAATCGCTGCTTGTCGGCGGCCCGGCGCGCGCGGCCAAAAAGATGGGCGAAGAGGCAGTTGAAGTCGTCATCGCCGCCGTTGAAGGCGACCGCAAGGCGCTCGTCAGCGAAAGCGCCGATCTTCTCTACCATTTTCTTGTCGTGCTCAGGACGCGGGACGTGCCGCTCGCAGATGTGCTTTCCGAGTTGAAGCGGCGGACGGCGCAATCGGGCCATAGCGAGAAAGCCTCCCGCAAAAGCTGACGAGAAGCCCTGCGAAGCTTTGATGCGAAAGCAGATACAAATCATCGACTTTCTCGATGAATGCCGCCAGAAGAGGGATGCTGCGACGTTTGGAAAAACGCGGCTGGCGTATTAGAACTATCTGATGCTCGGCCGTAGAAATCGAGACGGGGGAATATCAGAGGAAGGAATGGACGAACGCATCAAGGCTTCGACGGTGCTCTCGCCCTATCATCACTTCACGCGAAGTGAATGGGCGGCGTTGCGTGCGGATACGCCGCTTACATTGACGCTTGAGGATCTGAGCAAACTCAAATCGCTCGACGATCCGATCTCTCTCGAAGAAGTCATCGCCATTTATCTGCCGCTGTCGCGCCTTCTTGCGCTTTACGTCGCGGCGACGCAGGGCCTCTTCAAGGCGACGCAGCGCTTTCTCGGCGCAGACGATGGCAAAATGCCATACATCATCGGTGTGGCAGGCTCCGTCGCCGCGGGCAAATCGACGCTGGCGCGCGTGATGCGCTCGCTGCTGTCGCGCTGGCCAAACACGCCGAAGGTCGATCTCGTCACAACCGATGGATTTCTCTATCCCAATTCCGTGCTCGAAGCCGAAGGGCTGATGGAGAAGAAGGGCTTTCCCGAAAGCTACGATAGCGCAGGGTTGCTGCGCTTTCTCTCGGCTGTCAAAGGCGGCATGCGCAACGTGCCTGCGCCGGTCTATTCGCATCTCACCTATGATGTCGTGCCGGGCGATCATGTCATTGTCGATCGGCCGGATATTCTCATCGTGGAAGGCCTGAACGTGCTTCTGCCAGGCCGTGCGCCGAAAGATGGGCGCGGCTTGCCCTTCGTCTCCGATTTCTTCGATTTCTCGATCTATCTCCACGCCGACGACGATGAACTGGAACGCTGGTATGTGTCCCGCTTCGTCCGCCTGCGACAGACGGCTTTCCGCGATCCCCGCTCCTACTTCCGCAAATACGCCAATCTGCGCGACGATGAGGCGGAAGCCGTCGCGCGCGACATCTGGACGAGGATCAATCTGCGCAATCTGCACGAAAACATTCTGCCGACCCGCGCGCGCGCCAATCTCGTCCTGACCAAGGATGCGAGCCATTCAATCGAGGAAGTGGAACTGCGCAAGCTGTGAGGCTTGTGCGGTAAATCTTCCG
>SCSF01000163.1 GCA_004298435.1 Beijerinckiaceae bacterium | reverse complement strand
TGGTATTGTCGGCCGCCGCTGCCGTCACCCGAACGCGGAGTGCCGCGTCACCGTTCACCGTTCCGGCGAACACATTATCCTCGACCCGCTTGCGCTTGGGCGTGCTTTCGCCGGTGACAGGCGCCTCGTTCACTTCGCTCTCGCCCTCGACAATCACCCCGTCAGCCGGAATACGATCCCCTGGCCGCACCAGGATCGTGGCGCCAACGTTGAGGCTGTCGGCCGGGACCTCTCGCGTCTGACTGCTTTCCTCGAGGAAGGCGGTTTTAGGCACCAGTGCGGTGAGGCCATTAATGCTTGCCCGCGCCCGGCCAGCCGCGACTCCCTCCAGCAGCTCACCGACCAAGAAAAGAAATACGACCACTGCGGCTTCTTCGGCCGCACCGATCAAGACCGCGCCCACGGCGGCAATCGTCATCAGCATCTCGATCGAGAACGGAATCCCATTGCGGGCGTCGAGAAATGCGCGCCGTGCGATCGGGATCAGCCCGACTGCCATGGCGGCGATAAACACCCATTGCTCGGCGGCCGGCACCAGCTTGCCGATGCCGTACGCAACGGCCAAAGCAAGCCCACAAGCGATCGTCAGCCAAGTTTTCCGGGTGTGCCACCACGGCCCCGCCTCAAGGCCGCGCTCGTGCACGTGCGAATGCAATCCCGTCGTTTCGTCATGGTGACTGTGCGCGCGAGCTGGTCCTCCGCCACGATGGGGTTCGGCCGGTGTGATGTCATATCCGAGCCCCGTCAGACTCGCCTTCAAGGCGGGAAGGAGCGCTGGGTGCGGTTGGTGACGCACCGTCATGGTGCCTGCCGTGGCGGACACGGAGACGCTTTCTACTTCTGGCAAGCGACGCACCGCCGCCTCGACCTTCGCAGCGCAGGCGCCGCAGTCCATTCCCGTTACCCGATAGCGGGTCTGAACAGCCGTCATGATTAGTCGGTCCTTGTTTCTGTCGACTGAGACCCTAAATCCTCTAGCGACTAGAGGAGCAAGCAGTATGTCGTACCAGGGGGTTCCTATCGGAGAAGCCGCCCGTCAAAGCGAGGTGAAAGCACCGACTATCCGCTATTATGAGGAGATCGGAATCTTGCCCGCGCCAGACCGCAGCGGCGGAAACCGCCGCCTCTACGGCACGGCCGATCTGCGGCGCTTGGCCTTCATCAGGCATGCGCGCGAGCTTGGCTTCGAATTGGGCGCAATCCGGACCTTACTCTCGTTGCAAGACCATCCCGACCAGCCATGCGCCACAGCCGACGCAATCGCGAGGGTCAGGCTAGCCGAGGTGGAGCAGCGCATCGCTAATTTGAAAGCGCTCAAGGCCGAGCTCGAGCGCATGGTGAACGCATGCGCGCAGGGACACGTCGCGCAGTGCCAAGTGATCGAAACGCTGGCCCAGCACCATCAACACGGTCGCCTTGCTTAAGAGCGGGATGCGAAAAAGTAGATCCGGTTTTTTGCTTAAATTCCGCTCTGATTTGTTGGAATCGATCGCGATACATGCCTTTAAGTCGATTCGACCTGAACGCATCGCGATCTAGTCGATTTCTTGCCAGCGCGCAACTCGGTTCACCACGCCTATCCAAATTGCAGACCGCTGGGTCCGCTTGAAATAACCCTTGGCCGGCGTTACCTTCTGGTCATGGTGAAATTAGCCGCCCGCGCGCTTCTTCTCCTTATCGTGGCCTTTGTGGTGGCGATGCCGGTCAGCGTACGTGCTATGCCGATGGCGATATCCTGGGATCATATGGCGGGAATGGCCGGCGATCAGCCGTGCCAGAACTGCCCTCAGCCGCAGCAACACGGCAGCACGGCTTTCGACAAGATGCCGGTCTGTCCTGTTCTCGCCTGCATATCCGCCCCGGCGGTTCTTCCGATCCCGGCAGCTTTCCCAAGGGGCATCGCCCTTCCGGCGGACTATGTTTGGCCGCCGGGCGTGCGATTGGCCGGAGCTGATCCTGCTCCCGACCCGTTCCCACCTAAACCCATCGTCCGGAACTAACCCGCCGCCGGCTAAGGCCGGTTCGCGGGACCGAGTTGCTGTGAGCCCGCGCAGGACGCGCGGGGTGGAGACTTGCCCTTTGGCCTCCGTGACGAGGCAGGGCAAACGCCAAACGGACGATGTGGTATGCTATTGATTTCTCCTTCGGCCCTTGGCCGACGCCAGTTCCTGCAGGCAGGCCTTGCCTGCGCTTTCGGCGCGCTATCGCGGCCAGTTCTTGCTGACGGCAGGCCCGCCGCTCATGCCGGTCTGACCGCCACGCTGCGGGCCGGCAAGACGCGAGTCCGCATGGTCGGCGACGGCTATCCGCCGACCGAGGTGTGGACCTACAACGACCTCGAGCCGGGCCCTATCCTGCGGGTGCGCCAAGGCGCGCCGTTCCGAGCGAACGTCGAGAACGGACTCACAGAGAACACGACCGTCCACTGGCACGGCATTCGATTGCCCAACGCCATGGACGGCGTGCCGGACCTGACACAGAAGCCGATCAAGCCGGGCGAACGCTTCGAGTACGCGTTCACGCCGCCGGATGCGGGTACGTTCTGGTATCACTCGCATGACGACAGCCTCGTTCAGATGGGCCGCGGCCTTGCGGGCGCATTCATCGTCGAGGAGGCCGAACCGCCCGCAGTAGACCGGGAGCTGCTCTGGACCGTGCAGGACTGGCGGCTGACGGATAACGCACAGATCGCCCCCGGCTTCAACAACCGCATGGAAGCCGAGATGGACGGACGGGTCGGCAACACGGTCACGATCAATGGCCGCGTCCCCGACGCCGTTCGGGTCCGCGCCGGTGAGCGCATTCGGCTGCGGCTGCTCAACGCGGCGATCGCACGGATCATGGCGCTCCGCTTCGAAGGGCACCGCCCGACGATTGTCGCGCTGGACGGCCAGCCCTGCGAGCCGCACGAACCAACGGACGGACGGATCGTGCTTGGCCCCGCGATGCGGGCCGATGTGATGCTCGACATGCAAGGCGAACCCGGCCACTCCTACCGGGTCGTCGACGATTTCTACAACCGGCTCGCTTACACACTCGTCCGCCTCGAATATGACAAAGCCTCACCGGTGCGCCCGCATCCGTTGGACGCGCCAATGCGTCTGCCATCCAACCCGGTGCCGCACCCCGATCTGACGACGGCTTCTGTCCATGAAGTCCAACTCCAGGGTGGGATGATGGGCGGTACGGGCATGGGGGGCGGCATGATGGGCATGGGCGGCAACGCCGTCTGGGCAATCAACGGTCAATCGATGACCGGCGATGGCAGTCTCGGCATGCCGCCGCTGTTCCAGATCACGCGCGGCCGAAGCTGTATTCTCGATTTTCGCAACGAAACCGCGTGGTGGCACCCGATGCATCTGCACGGTCACAGTTTCCACGTGCTCGATCGCGACGGCACTGCGGTGCCACACGACATCTGGGGCGACACGGTACTTGTCCGTCCCCGCGAGCGGGTGCGGGTCGCGTTCGTCGCGGATAATCCCGGCGACTGGATGCTGCATTGCCACGTCATGGAGCACCTGACCGGCGGGCTGATGACGATTATCAGGGTGACTTGAATATCTGCAACTTCACAGAAAAGGAGCGTCCTTATGACACGACGAAAACTCTTCATGCTGCTGGCGTCGACCGCTGTTTCGGCGCCGGCGCTCTTCACTTCGCAAATGACGCGCGCGGCATCGCCGATCGAGGCGACGCTCTACAAGAATCCCTCGTGCACCTGCTGCGAGGGCTACGCGCAGTACCTCGAGAAGAGCGGTTTCAAAGTCACCGTAAAGCCGACGAACGATCTTGCTGAGATCAGCCAAAAGGCCGGCGTTCCGGAAGATCTTGAGGGCTGCCACACAATGTTCGTTGGCGGTTACGTCGTCGATGGCCATGTGCCGGTCGAAGTCATTCGCAAATTGCTGGCGGACAGGCCCGCCATCGCCGGCATCACCTTGCCAGGCATGCCGTCGGGCTCGCCCGGCATGACTGGTCCGAAAACCGGGACCTGGACCGTCTATTCGGTCACGAAAGATGGCAGGCCACCAAAAGTCTTCGCGACCATCTAGGAGATCAGGCAATGCAAATGGAACCAACACTCCCGAATTCGCGCGCCACGATCGGCGTGCCGACGATCTTCAAACGGCTCGGCAGTAAGCGATTGCTGCTCGCGGGCATCACCTTTGCCCTGATCGGTGCCGGCCTTGCCTGGCAGTGGAGCTGGCTCGCCGCGATCGGCGTGGCTCCGTTGCTGGTCGGCGCGGCGCCGTGCGTCGCGATGTGCGCGCTTGGTCTGTGCATGCACCGCATGTGCAGTAGCACTGGAAGTGCAACACCGAACGGAACTTCACAAAACTCGTCACCTCAACAGGAGACCTAAGATGACCGTTGGAAACAAGCTCACGATCGCAGTTGTCGCGGCAGCGCTCGGCGCTCTGATCGCTCCCGCCTTCGCGCAGAACGGTTCGACCACCATGCCAAGTCCGTCCGATCAAGGCATGAACATGGGGCAGATGCGCCACGGCATGATGGGCAGCGGGATGATGTCCGACCGCATGATGTCCGGGGGTATGATGGGAGGCTGCGCCGAAATGATGCAGTCGATGAACAACGGCGGCAACGGCAAGCCTAATAGTCAGTGGCAAAGTCATCCGCCCCGGAATCCGGAGAACGGTAGCTGAATCCGGAGAGCTTCAACAGAACACATGATCGAGGAGTTGAACAAATGACCCAACTCGCATCTGTAATGGGAAATGCGAAACAGTACGAGGAGGGCGCGACACCGACACGCCGCGCGACCTCCTGCGTCGAAAGGGCGCGAACGGCTCATCTGTAGCAACCAGAGCCGTGTTGTGCGGTGGCAAAAACCTGGTGTCGACCGCAGGCTCGCGACCTACCGAGGAGAGTCCATTCCGCGGCTAGCTGCTTGGGGTGATGGTTCCCATGACGCGCATCGAAGCCAAATTAAATGTCGCTATCGTGTGAGGTATGTCGTTGGCAGGCATTCGCTTTGCTATCGAGTGTTGATAAGGCCGCCGCGCGCTACCGCTCCAATAATCTGGCACTACGCTGACACTGGCTGATATGCTGCTGGGTCGGACAGCCGCTTGGGCTTGAGTATCCCCGATGTAGGTGTTAGGTCGTATGCGATGATTGGGGTGTTTCGCCGTATTCTGCTCTTGCTTGGCGCCTTCGCTCTCCTGAGCGGGACGACGGCTGAGTTCGCGCGCGCAACTCAGTATGTTACGCCGATGGCGATGGACGGCGTGCCCTGCAACATGGCCATGCCGATGTCGGCTTCCGGCGATACGAAACCGATGGCGCCTTGCAAAGGTATGACGCCTGACTGCCTCAAGCTGATGGGCTGTATCACGGTCACTGCTTTGCCAGCGCGCTACACGACGCACGGCATCGTCGTGCAGTACGGCGTGGTCGATTATCCAGCATTCTCATCCGAGCTGACCGGC
>SCSF01000162.1 GCA_004298435.1 Beijerinckiaceae bacterium | reverse complement strand
GAATGTAGCCGAAAAAAGGATCACTGTTCATTCGGCTGGCTCCAGCATCGCGCCAGACGGGTGCTCGCCGGCGCTCGCCGCCAGCATGGACAGGCGGCGGATGCGGCGGCGCAGGATCTCATTGCGGATCGCCATGAGGTGCAGCGTCGTGAATAGAAGGGTGAAAGCCAAAGCCATGACGAGTAGCGGCCAGAGCATTTTCGGCGCGATGGTCGGGCCGCCAAGGCGGAATACCGAGGCAGGCTGGTGCAGCGTGTTCCACCAGACGACCGAAAAGTGAATAATGGGGATATTGATCGCCCCGACAAGCGTGAACACAGCCGCAATTCGCGCCGCCTTGCCGGGATCCTCGATCACCTGCCAGATCGCGATAATGCCGAGATAGATCAAAAACAGCACCAGAACCGAGGTGAGCCGCGCATCCCAGACCCACCAGGTTCCCCACATGGGCTTGCCCCAGAGGGAACCTGTCACGAGGCAAATGAAGGTAAAGCCCGCACCAAGCGGGGCCGCAGCCTTTTGCGCCGCGTCAGCGACAGGATGCCTCCAGACCAGCGTCCCGAATGCCGATGCTGTCATAACCATATAAACGAACATGGCGAGCCAGGCGGAAGGGACGTGCAGATACATGATCCGTATCGTCTCGCCCTGCTGATAATCCGGCGGCGCAACAAAAAAGGCGCCATAGAGACCAACTGCGAGGAGGATCGCCGTTACGACTGCCGAAACGGGGATCGCCGTCCGGGCGAGCCGCAGGAAATCCGTCGGGTTGGCAGGGTTCAGCATGGGCTGTCATTTAGGCCCGGCGCAGGGCTAAAGCAAATCTTTCCGCGCCTTACAAGGCGCTTGCGTCAAGCTGTCCGGGGCATGACGGGCGGCACCCGTATTTTACGAGCAAAGTCGTTTCTGCTCGCGCAGGAAACGTTGCAAAAAAGTAATAAAGCCGCCGTTCCGATTCCCTCAGGACAGGAACCGCTTTAGATGTGTCGGGGCTATGGCGCGAGTCTCCATAGCTTTGGAGCAGCGGCGATCACATTGAAATTATGAAAATCCAAAAAATAATACCGGACTGGGCTTTCGCCACTTTTGAACACTGGCGCGCTCACGGCAGGCTGCCCAATGTGCTGCGTCCCACGACTTTTTGCGAAAAGGTCTTGCACCGCATCCTGTTCGATCGGCGGGAATGGCTCACCGACACCACGGATAAATATCGCGTTCGCGCCTATGTTGAGGAGCGCCTCGGCGCAGAGGTCCTTCCCAAATTGCTGCATGTGACGGATGACCCCGCGACAATCCCCTTCGATGATCTGCCGTCCCGCTTTGTCGTGAAGCCGACGCATGCTTCGGGCTGGTTCGAAGCCATCCACGACAAAGCATCGCTCGACCGCGAGAAACTCATTGCGCAATGCCGCGAATGGCTCGCCCGCAGCTTTTATGAAGTGCATCGCGAATGGGCCTACAAAAACATTATGCCGCGCATTCTGGTGCAGGAATTCATCAACGACGGCAACGCTGCGCTGCCGACCGATTACAGATTTTATGTCTTTGGCGGAAAGCCAGAACTCATCAGCGTCGATCGGGAACAGAACGACGTTGCCTGCTGCAATTTCTACGATCTCTCCTGGCGCCGGCTGGAGCTTTCGAACGGACGTCCTGAAATCGCGGGCGATCTTCCGCCGCCGCCGCATCTTCGCGAAATGATCCAGGCCGCGACGCTGCTGGCGCGCGGCACAGCCTTTGTCCGCATCGATTTTTTCGACACGGAGGCGCAGTTCTATTTCGCCGAAATGACATGGACGCCAAACTGTGGCTTTGCGGCTTTCAAGCCGCCTTTCTACGAGCGTCACTTCGGGGATTTGTGGAGGCTTGACCGGGCGTCTCCAAGACTGCCCGTCCCCGCTGCTCGATCACTCCGCTCCGTGCCTTAGGGCCGCGGCCGTCGCAAACGGCGTCAACGCGACCGCCACAAGCGTCAGGCCACACAGAATCAGAAACGGCGTCATAAAAGGCACGATCCCGCCGGGCTCAGCGGAAGCCGCGGCGACCCCGAAGATCAAAACCGGCACGCTGATCGGCAGCACGAGGATCGACAGCAAAAGCCCGCCGCGGCGAAGGCTGACCGTCAGGCCGGCGCCGATTGCGCCGATCAGCGTCAGGGCAGGCGTTCCCACAAGCAATGAGAGAGCGACCGCGCCGAGCGCGTGCGGCGTCAAGCCCAGCATAAGGCCGAAAACAGGGCTCGCCGCCACGAGTGGCAGACCCGTCATCAGCCAATGCGCGAGGCATTTGACCAGAACCACCAGTTCGAGCGGCGTCTGCGCCAGAAAAAGCAGATCGAGCGAGCCGTCGTCATGGTCGGCCTGAAACAGACGGTCGAGCCCCAACAGGGTCGACAGAAGCGCAGCGATCCAGAGAATCGCCGGCCCGACGCGGGCCAGAAGCTTGAGATCCGGCCCGATCGCGAAAGGCGTGATGGCGACGAGACACAGAAAAAAGACGACGCCCATGCTGGCGGCGCCGCCGATGCGGCGGGTGATGCGCAATTCGCGCACAAGCAGGGCTGCCAGCGCCGAAGGCCGGGATTTGCTCATGCCGCGCCCCCGTTCGTACCACCAAGCACAAGTTCGCGGGCCGGCAACCCCAATGGCGCATGGGTGGCGGCGATAATCATGCCGCCATCCGCCAGATGCGCCAGCATCACTTCGGCCAGCACCTTCTGCGAGGCGGCATCGAGCGCGGTCGCCGGCTCGTCGAGCAACCAGAGCGGCCTGCGGACGGCCAGAAGCCGCGCCAGCGCCGCCCGGCGCTTCTGTCCGGCCGAAAGATACGCCGCTGGCAGATCGGCAATCCTTGCAAGGCCGAGGCGGGCGAGCGCCATCTCGATTTGCACGACGGGATCGGCAGGGGGTGTATCGGCTCTCCCCAGCAGGGCTGCCCAGAATTCCAGATTTTCATAGACTGTCAGGCTCGGCTTCAGCGCATCCGCGTGGCCGACATAATGGCTATGTTCGCTCAGCCCGCTACCGCCCGGCGTCACGGCGATGCGCCCTGCCGCAAACGGCAGAAGCCCCGCGAGCGCGCGCAAAAGGCTCGATTTGCCGGCGCCGTTCGGCCCGGTGACGACCAGCGCCTGACCGTCCGAAAGGCTAAAGCCAAGGTTGGTGAAAATGATGCGGCCGCCGCGCTCCAGCGCGAGGGCCGATGCTTCGATCTGCATGTGGTAACTTCATCAGCGCGTTCCCCGCCCGTTACGGGAAAGCTCTTTAACGTCTGTCTATTGCTTGCTCTAGCGCAGCTTTTGGCCGGGCGAAAGCGTGCCAGCGCCGCACGATATATGGAATGCCAAATCAAGGCATATGAAATGCTTTGAAATCTCCCGGAACACCGCGATAATAAAGGCACATGCGTCCTTCGTGCGTGTAGCGGCGGGTTGCTAATTTATCTATAAACCGGCGTCCCATACATTCCTTCCAAATTCGGGTTTCGCTGATGCCATCGCTCGACAGTTTCAAATGCCGGAAAAAACTTTCTGTAGGCGCAAAGACCTATCATTATTTCTCGCTCAAGACGGCCGAGAAGAACGGGCTTGATGGCATTTCGCAACTGCCCGTCTCGATGAAGGTATTGCTCGAGAATCTGTTGCGCTTCGAGGACGGACGCTCCGTCACCAAGGACGATATTCAGGCCGTCGCGGAATGGCTCGTCAACAAGGGCAAGGCCGAGCGCGAAATCGCGTTTCGCCCGAGCCGCGTGCTGATGCAGGATTTCACCGGCGTTCCCGCAGTGGTCGATCTCGCCGCCATGCGCGATGCGATGACAACGCTCGGCGGCGACCCGCAGAAGATCAACCCGCTCGTGCCTGTCGATCTCGTCATCGATCATTCGGTAATCGTCGACGCCTTCGGCTCGAACAAGGCGTTCAAGACCAATGTCGATCTCGAATATGAGCGCAATGGCGAGCGCTATCGCTTCCTGAAATGGGGCCAGTCGGCCTTCGACAATTTCCGCGTCGTGCCGCCCGATACGGGCATCTGCCATCAGGTCAATCTCGAATATCTCGCCCAGACCGTCTGGACGCGCAAAGAGAAATACACGCCGGCGCGCGGCAAGCCCGAGACGGTCGAGGTCGCCTATCCGGATTCGCTCGTCGGCACCGATTCGCACACGACGATGGTCAATGGCCTCTCCGTCCTCGGCTGGGGTGTCGGCGGTATTGAAGCGGAAGCCTGCATGCTCGGCCAGCCGCTCTCCATGCTTTTGCCGGAAGTCGTCGGTTTCAAGCTCACCGGCGAATTGAAGGAAGGCGTGACGGCGACCGATCTCGTTCTGACGGTCACGCAGATGCTGCGCAAGCAGGGCGTCGTCGGCAAGTTTGTCGAATTTTACGGTCCCGGCCTCGCCCATCTTTCGCTTGCCGACCGCGCCACCATCGCCAATATGGCGCCGGAATATGGCGCAACCTGCGGCTTCTTCCCGGTCGATGACGAGACGCTGCATTATCTGTCGATCTCCGGCCGCACGCCGGCCCGCATCGGCCTTGTCGAGAAATACGCCAAGACTCAGGGATTCTTCCGCACCAGCGCAACGCCAGATCCGGTCTTCACCGACACGCTCGCGCTCGATCTCGCCAGCGTCGGCCCCTCGATGGCAGGCCCCAAACGTCCGGAGGGACGCCTGGCGCTTGAAGCTGTGGGCGCTGGCTTCAGCAACGCCTTGAAGAGCGAATACCGGAAAACCGAGGGCGCCGGAAAGCGTTACGCCGTGGAAGGCAAGGATTACGACCTCGGCCACGGCGATGTCGTCATCGCGGCGATCACCTCCTGCACCAACACCTCGAACCCGACCGTGCTCATCGGTGCGGGCCTGCTCGCCCGCAACGCGCTGGCGAAGGGCCTCTCCGTGAAGCCTTGGGTGAAAACCTCGCTTGCGCCGGGCAGCCAGGTCGTCGCGGAATATCTTGCGAATTCCGGCCTGCAAAAGGATCTCGACAAGCTCGGCTTCAATCTTGTCGGCTTCGGCTGCACGACCTGCATTGGCAATTCCGGTCCGCTGCCGCCGGAAATCTCGAAAACGATCAACGATAACGGCATCGTTGCTGCGGCCGTTCTCTCCGGCAATCGCAATTTCGAAGGCCGTGTCAGCCCCGATGTGCAGGCGAATTATCTCGCATCTCCGCCGCTCGTCGTCGCGCATGCAATCGCCGGCACGGTGACGAAGGATCTGTCGAGCGAGCCGCTCGGCCACGACAAGCACGGCAATCCGGTCTATCTGCGCGACATCTGGCCAACGAGCGAGGAGATTGCAGCGTTTATCGGGAAATTCGTCACCAAGAAGATTTTCAAGGAACGCTACGGCAACGTCTTCGAGGGCGACGCGCATTGGCGCAAGGTGAAGGTGCCGGCCGGCGAAACTTATCGCTGGGATATGGGCTCAACCTATGTACAGAACCCGCCCTATTTCGAAGGCATCAAGAAAGAGCCGGAGCCTGTGACCGACATCGTCAATGCGCGCGTTCTCGCGCTCTTCGGCGACAAGATCACCACCGATCACATTTCTCCCGCAGGCTCGATCAAGCTCGCCTCGCCCGCCGGGCAGTTTCTGGTCGAGCGGCAGGTGTCGCAGGCGAATTTCAACCAGTATGGAACGCGCCGCGGCAACCATGAGATTATGATGCGCGGCACCTTCGCCAACATCCGCATCAAGAACGCCATTCTTGCAAAGTCAGACGGCTCCATTCCGGAAGGCGGGATGACAAGGCACTGGCCGGACGGCGAGGAAATGTCGATCTTCGATGCCGCGATGAAATATCAGGCCGAGAACGTGCCTCTCGTTGTTTTCGCCGGCTCCGAATACGGCAATGGCTCGTCACGCGACTGGGCGGCCAAGGGCACCAAGCTGCTCGGCGTGCGCGCCGTCATCGCCGAAAGCTTCGAGCGTATCCATCGTTCCAACCTCGTCGGCATGGGCGTGCTGCCCTTGACCTTCGAGCCTGGCACGAGCTGGAAGACGCTCGGGCTGAAAGGCAATGAGCAGGTCACGATCCACGGATTGAGCGACGGGTTGAAGCCGCGCCAGACGATGGAAGCCGACATCAGATATGCCGACGGCAGTGTGAAAAAAGTCCCGCTGCTCTGCCGCATCGCGACGCTCGACGAGCTTGAATATTTCAAGAACGGCGGCATCCTGTCTTACGTGCTGCGGCAGTTGGCGGCATAAGGCAGTCACCAGGCTCGTCATGCGCGTCCCCGGACTTGATCCGGGGATTGATCCGCGCATCCAGGAACGTGGTTGCTGAATGGAGCCGATCGTTGACGCCTGGATACGCGGATCAAGTCCGCGTATGACGGGTGTCTTACCGATTCAGCGTCTCATAGAGATCGGCCCATTCTGGATTCATGTCCTGAATCAAGGCGAGCTTCCAAACGCGCGGCCAATGTTTCAGGGTTTTCTCGCGCTGAATGGCTGCCCTGATATCATCGAAACTCTCGTAATAGACGAGACGGTGGAGACCGTAGCGTTGCGTGAAGCCCTTTGTTCGCTCCTCACGATGTTCATAAATCCGGCGCGATAGATCGCTGGTCACGCCGATGTAAAGCGTGCCATCCCGCTTGTTGCTCACGATGTAAACGAACCCACCCATGGGCGCAGAGTAAAAGCAAACCGCCCCGCCGTCATGCGCGGACTTGATCCACTACTGTCCGGTTAAGTTGAGCAAGACCAAAGTGGAGTCACATCAGATGCTTAGGAGATTCCGTCCCGAGGACTGATACTTGCCGAGCTTCGAAAATC
>SCSF01000019.1 GCA_004298435.1 Beijerinckiaceae bacterium | reverse complement strand
GAAACGAGCACGCGGATGTCGCTGTAGCTTTCGGAGTCGCCTGCGATGTTCTGGTGTCCAATGTAGCGTTGCAGGTAATAGACGCCCGCGACGGTCTCGATGTCGGGCAGATCGGATTCATGCCTGATGAGTTGCAGCCCGCGGCCTTGCGCGCCAAACAGGGGCTTGAGCACCAAAGGCCCGTTGCGGCATTCGCTGCGCACCAAAGCGCGGGCGGCGCGCGGGCTTTGCAACGTGAAGGTCGGCGGCGTCGGAATATTTTCCTTGTGAAGGAGATAGCTCGTTGTCGCCTTGTCGACGCAACATTCGATGCTGCGCGCCGAATTGGTGACGGGCACGCCTTGCCCGATCATTGCATGCAAAATGCCGAGCCGTAAGGTGATGGCCTCGAATGTGCCGGCGCCAACGGCCCGCACCAGGGCGAAATCCGGCAGGTTCGGGCCGAAGCCCGGCATGGCGATGCCGCTCGGGCGGCGCGTATCGAAACGGCAGGCCGAAAGCCGCATCGGCACGCAACGCGCGCCGAGACGCGTGAAGGCGCGCAGCATTTCGCGTGCGTGCCATTCGAATTTATCAATGAAAAGCGCGACCTGCGGACCCTTGCCGGCGGGCGCCGGAAAGGGTGCAAGGTTCGTCTCAGCCGAAGGAGACATCGAGAAGTTCCTGCGAAACCTGTCCTGCCCGGAACGTCTCGCCGCTGTCCACCGCCGTCACCAGCGCAACCGCCGGGCTGAACAGCATGGGATCGATCTTGTAGAAATCGAAATTGAACGCCTTGAAGATCTCGGCGAAGGGGCGGCCATAGTCGCGCGAATTCGTGCTCGGCAAAGCCTTGGCAAGCTCACGCGCCGCATCGGTGGGACCTGTCACAAAAAGATGCGCTACGCCGCCATAGATGATCGCGTCGTTGGTGCGTCCCATCGCGGTGATGAAATCGGGATGCGGCGGCGACATCGGCGCGCTCGCGACACCATCGAGAACATTGGCAAGCGGAAATTTCAGTTCATGCACTTTGTGCAAAGCGACTTCGAGCACGCGCGAAACGACCTGCACATTGCCGGCGAGGCTACGCGTCGGCGCATAAATGAAGGTGAGACGATCAGGGGAAACGCCGCAATCATGCGCGACCTTGTCGACGATTTCGACCGGCGGCGGTTTGTCGCCTTCAAGCACGAGCGTCGCGCGATCGGCTTCGTCCTTATAATGCAGATCGTGGTATAACTCTTCTTTGCATGCCAGTGCGCGTCCAGGGCCTGAACCGAGTGCAAAGAAATCGCCATGCGAGAGCGACCAGCCCGCATATTGGCTGCCGAGGCAGGCAATCACCGGATCGCTGGTTCGCACTGTGAGATGAAACGGCCATTTCGGCGTGCCGGCATAAGGCGTGAGGCTGACGTTGCCGAGGCCGCCGAGGCAGATTTCGGCGATGATAAGCCCCGCATCGAGGCCGCCTTTTGCGGCTGCACCGGCATCGATCAGGGTTTCGCCGCGCGAACCCTTGCTGGGAATGACACGCAGACGATCACATTCGGCGACGAGCCGATCGACAAGCACGCCTGCGCGCGAATTGACACTGATGTTCTGTGGCTTACTCATGCCGCGGCTTCCTTGCTGGCGCTCTCGGTGAGAATTTTGAGAAAGACAGCGAGACGCTCGTCAAGAAGCGCTCGCGCGGCCGCGATGGATTCGGCCTCGGCTGAAACTGTGCAGACAGGATCGCCTTTGCGCAAGTCTGTTCCCGGTTTTTGACGATCATGGCACCACTCAGGCCAGACGAGCGGCGGCATCGGCGTCAGGTCGATCGGCGTATAAACGATCGAAGCGGCGGCTGCTCGTGGAAAGATCAACGGCGCCGTTGGCAAACGGCCTTCGCAAGCGTCGATATGCGCAACAAAAATCTTTCCGTCACAGTCGGAGTATATATCGAGCGTCGCGCCCGGCCGCGGATTAATTTCAAGGAGATGGAAGCCGTCATTGTCGGCGAGAAAATCCACGCTGTTCAGTCCGACAAGCCCAGCTCTTGCGGCAATGGCTTCAGCCGCCGCGGCGATTTGTCCCGCGAGTTCCGGAGCGATGTTCGCAGGGCGCGCCGCGCCAGCAAAGCGAAACGGCTTGCCGGAACTGGCAGTCGCCCATTGCTCGCTAAGGCCAAGGATTTGGAGTTTTGAACGAGCAGCGCAAAGCAGCATCGCTGATATTGGCTGGCCGCTGACCCGGCGCTGATAATATTCGCCGGGTTCTGCGGTTCTGCTGCTTGCGAGTGCGATATGAAGGCCGCCGCCGCCGCCACTTTTCTTTATGAGCCAGTGCTCCGGATCGCGTGGCCGCGCGAAGCGGATTTCCGGATGCGGAATTGCAAGCTCGCGGCATAGCGTTGCGAGCCATTGCGGATCCTTGACGCGTTCAACCGTTTCAGCCGTATTTCCGTAAAGTCTGAAGTGTCGCGCCAGTTCGGCGATCAATTGCGGCCGATCTTCGAAGCCGCCGCCGTAAACGATGCCCGCGGGGTCGCGGCCTTGCGCAAGACAAAGCAGAGGATCGATGAGATCCTCTGCTTCGAAGCCATGTTCCATTGCATCGATTGAAACGTTCGCGACAGCAAATGCGCGGGTATCGAGGTCATCGAAAAGATCGAGGACGAGGGGACGAAAGCCCGAGCGCCGCGCCGAGGCGGCGAGAGCTCGCCCCGCCGGCGCGACGATCAGGATAAAAGGTTGATCAGACGAGTTCACGCGCCAGCTTGAAGGCATCGCGGAAATCGAGACACAGAGCGTGTTCTGATTTCGCCATCTTCTGGAAGAGCCCGGACTCCGTCTTGTACTTGATGTCGCCGATCGCAAGCGCGCCGATGCCGAGGCTGCCGCCAGGCAGCTCCTTGCCATTGTCCTGAAGGTCGAGACCTTCGATGCCATATGGCGGCACTGCGTTAACATCTGCTGAGACGAGGAGGTTGGTCGCTTTCTTGATCTCTTCGGCCGAGAAGATCTGTACGCCTGCACGACCGGCGCAGAGCGCAACTTCCGATTTGACGAGAGCAGCGAGCTTCTTTTCCTCGGTGCTCGCATCGACGAAATCGACATCGACGCCAAAGCGCTTCTTGATTTCGGCGGCGCCTTTTTCGACGCGGGCGGGACCGTCATGTCCGGCGAGCGTGACTTTCGCGCCTTCGAGAGCGGCGATGACTCCGGATGAGAATCCGACGACGCCCGTTGCGCCGAAGATGATCACCCTGGTGTCTTTCAAACTGCGCTTCTTCTTGTCTTTCAAAGTCTTCTCGACGCAAGCGACCATGGCGGCAGCCGTCGTGAAGGAACCCGCCGGATCGGCGAAGATCGAAATTTCGAAGGGTTTCAGCAGCGCTTCTTTCGCCTTGTCGATCATGTCGAGGGCGAGGATCGCATCCTTGCCGCCGATGAAGACGGCCGTGCGCACGGCATCGCGCGGCGAACGGGAAAACATCGCATCCTGGACCAGCGGCATCACATCATCGAGAGAGACATTGATGTAAGGCACCACGGCATCGTAGCCGGCATCGAGCGACATGTTCACATCGAACGGGCTCATGTGCTTCAAAGGGCTCAACATATGCAATATGAGTTTGGCCATCAGATTAAATCCGTCCTTGCCTTATGGGCCGTCGATCGCTTCGATCCGGGCGCCGTGATTAATTCCCTTGCAGATTAGCATGACCGGGTTTGACTGTGCTGTGTTTTCCCGGACGCGCTTCACAAGCTGCTTTGCCACGGCATCGCTTTCGACGAAAGCAAAACCCGTCGGTCCCCAGGAGCTTTGTCCAACCCCCTTGGCGCCATTTCTTTCGAGCGCATCCATGACTGCTGCAACTCGCGCGCTGGTATACCGTGTGCCACCCTGCGCTGGGGCGAAGTAATCGCCGAGGCGTGTCTGAATATAACTGATTGCTGCGCCGAAGGCGTTAAGGTCGCGCTCGACCAGTGCCGGCAGAGCTTGCATGAGCACGGCGTGGCAGATCGCGGCTGCGTCCGCTTTCGGAAACAGCGGCAATTCCGCAAAAGCGCGACGCTCCGCGTCGCCGTGTACGCCGGTGATCTCGTTATCCATCACGACGATAATGCGCCAGTCTTCCGGAAACGGCAGACGTGAAACAATTGGCGGCAAGCCCTTTACCGCGCCATGCCCGCCATCGACAACGAATCCGCCATAAGAAAACAGAGCGGCTCCGATGCCAGAGCGCGCGCCGCGGCGCAAGAGCAGAGCATCGCTCGCCGGATCGGATGGCAGGGATTCGAGGCGGCGCAAAGCCGCGGCGAGCGCGAGCGCGAGTTGCGTGCCTGAGCCAAGGCCGGCGTGCGTGGG
>SCSF01000161.1 GCA_004298435.1 Beijerinckiaceae bacterium | reverse complement strand
GGGCGGCCGAGTGCGCCAGCCAGATGTGCAATCGACGTGTCCGATGTCACGACAAGATCGAGATGCGCCATAACCGCCGCCGTATCGATAAAGGCATCCGGCCCCGCATCGAACTGCGGCCCGGGCGTTTCGATCTGGATCGATGACTCATGCAGTTCGGGCCTTGCCTCTTTCATAAGGCTGATCAGCCGCACGCCTTCGATTGCGGCAAGCGGCGCGAAGGCGTCGATCGGGACGTTGCGCGCCAGATTTATTTTGGCGTTTCCATGCCAGCAGATGCCGACGCGAAAGCCGCCGCCAATCGGCGCCGCCCATTCCGCCACGCGCAGCGGATCGGCATAAAGATAAGGAACCTGCCCGGGGATCGTCTCAAGCCTTGTCTCGACGACGAAGGGAAGGCTCATCAATGCGATCTGGCAATCATAGGCGGTTTCGTCCGCAATATGTTCGATGAAACGCAGCTTGCAGGGAAGCGTCTTGAGCAGATGAAACATTGATCTCCGGCCAAGCAGCGTCACCTCGGCGCCCTGTTCGGCAAGCATCGGCAAATAGCGGCTGAACTGGATGAGATCGCCAAGCCCCTGCTCATCCCATACAAGGATGCGCCGCCCGGCAAGCGGCTCACCACGCCATGTCGGCAGCATCGAATACAGCGTCTTGCGCGGTGCGTTGCTTCGCTCCCAACGGCATTCGTAAGCGGAGAGACCACCTGCAAAATCGCCACTGAGCAGAAGCGCGCCGGCAAGATTGTTGCGTGCATCGGGATAGTCAGGTTTCAGCCTCAGAGCTTCGTTGAAGGAAACAATCGCCTCGTCGATGCGCGCCAGTTCCTTCAGGCAGACGCCACGGCTTGAAAGCACCTCAGGGTAATCCGCGCGAAGCGACAAAGCCCGGTCATAGCTCGCAAGAGCATCTTCCAGACGTCCAAGCTCCTGCAAGACATTGCCGCGATTCAACCATGCCTCTGCAAGGTCCGGCCGTGACTGGATGGCGCGATCGAGCGCAACAAGTCCTTCATCAAGCCGCGACAGCCGATGCAATGCCGCACCGCGTGCGCAGAGAGCCTGCGCATGCTGAGGATCGCGCCGCAGAAGATTGTCGCAGGCTTCGATCGCCGCCGCATAGCGATTCTGGGCGAAAAGAACATTGATGCGGTTGATTTCCGCCTGCGGAAACTCGGGCAGAAGTCGCAGAGCTGCGTCATAAGAAACAAGCGCCTCGGCGAACCGTTTGAGATCGTTCAGCGCATTGCCCCGGTTGCACAAGGCCTCGGGATAAGCCGGTTTCAGCGCAATGGCCGCATCGAAGGCCGCGACGGCTTCGACAAGTTGGCCGAGACGCTGCAAAGCGATGCCACGGTTGTAATGCGCCTGCGGATAATGCGGCCTGAGCCTGAGCGCACGCTCGTAGCCTGCAAGCGCTTCCGCAAATCGGCCGAGCTTCTGCAAGGCATTGCCGCGGTTCAATTCGATTTCCGGGTCGTCCGCGCCCAGGGCGCGCGCCTGATCATAAGCGGCAAGCGCCGAATCGAAGCGGCCGAGCCTTTGCAGCACGGATCCACGATTGAAATGGACGATCGGATCGTTCGGCCGCAAAGCCAGAGCGGAGTCGAAGCTTGCCAGAGCAGCGTCGCATTGCCCAAGCTGATCCAGCAAAACGCCGCGATTGAGCAAGGCCTCGTAATAATCCGGCTTGCGCCTGATGGCCCGCTCATAAGCCGCGAGCGCCTCGGCACTTTCCCCCCGGCTCTGATGAATGGCGCCCATCATATAGAGCGCCTCATCATTCTCAGGGTCGATTTGCAGGATTGCCGCAAGATCGGCCAGCGCCTCTTGCGCGCGCCCGATCTTTTGCAGTGTGACCGCGCGTGCAGCCAGCGCCTCGCGAAAGGCAGGCTTCAGAAGAAGCGCGCGATCGAACCACTGGAGCGCCGGCTGTGTCTCGCCGTTGTTGAAATAGAAGAGCCCGAAAACGTAGCTCGCGGCCTCGCGCGCAGCGGCCAGCACCTCGACCGATGCGAGATGGGCGAATGCGCCGGCCCGGTCGCCGTTATTCATGCAGCCCAAAGCCGCGGTCACGGCAGTCTGGAGCCTGAAATCATCCACATGAGCTCCGGTCGCCAGATTGGCTGACGGAGAAACGCCGGCGGAAGGAGATGGCGCTTTTGCGAATTGCGAAGAAGGCATTGAATTTTACATCCGGAAATGAGCCCCTGCCCGGGCGCGGCCGGCACACCCGGCGCGCAAGACCAGAGGACACGCAAACAGCCTCAGGAAAGCGGAGAAATCTTTCGCGGGCCTGACGCGCCGCAGCGCCTCCGGGCGCGCGGGGCCAGATGAATCCCACGGGGCTTGCGCTGCTTGACCGCTCCGGCCATTTATGGGGCTGCTATTTCGCTTCTCGCTCGTCACAAGTGGCGAGGTAGGATTTCCGCAGCCGCCCGACTTCGGGCTGAGAGGAAACGCATTGGATTACGCATCGAAGTCCATGCGCATCGACATGAGCGTGCTCGGCAAGATGAACGAGCGGCCGCGCGAAATATTCCGGCATATCGTCGAATCCTATCTGGCCTTCGGCGAGCCGGTCGGGTCGCGGCATTTGTCGCGGCTTTTGCCCATGGCGCTGTCGCCCGCCTCGGTCCGCAATGTCATGCAGGATCTGGAAGAACTCGGCCTCATTTATGCGCCGCACACCAGCGCAGGCCGGCTGCCGACCGAACTCGGCCTGCGTTTCTTCGTCGATGCGATGCTGGAAATTGGTGACCTCGGCATTGAGGAGCGAACCAAAATCGAGGCGCAGATCAAGGCCTCCGCGCATGATCAGACGCTCGACAGCATGCTGAGCGATGCGATGACGATGCTCTCGGGCCTCACCCGCAGCGCCGGCGTGGTGGTGACGAGCAAGGAAAACGCGCGGCTCAAGCATATGGAATTCGTCCGGCTCGACCCGGAACGCGCCCTTGCGGTTCTCGTCGCCTCCGACGGCTCAGTCGAAAATCGTGTCGTGCCGCTGCCGCGCGGCCTGCCGCCCTCAGCCCTCGTCGAAGCCGGCAATTATCTCAATGCCCGCATTTCAGGCCGCACCATCGGCGAGGCAAAAGCGGCCATCGAGGAGACGCGCCAGATTGCCGAAACGGAGCTTGGCGAACTGACCGCGCGGCTTGTCGAGGCTGGCTTTGCGAGTTGGGTCGATGTCGCAGGGCAAGGCCAGCAATTGATCGTCCGGGGCCAGTCCAATCTTCTGGAGAATCTGACCGCGCTCGAAGAACTTGAACGCGTCCGGCTGCTGCTCTCGGATCTGGAAACACAAAAGGACGTGATCGACCTTCTGAACCGGGCTGAAAGCGGCGAAGGCGTGCGGATCTTTATCGGTTCGGAGAATAATCTGTTTTCGCTCTCCGGCTCATCGATGATCGCCGCGCCCTTCCATGACAGCGAGCATCACATCGTCGGCGTGCTCGGCGTCATCGGTCCCACCCGGCTGAATTATTCGCGCATCGTGCCGATGGTCGATTACACCTCCCGGCTCGTCGGACGCGTCGTGCAGCGCGGATAGGAAATATTACCAGCCAAACTTGCAAGTTTAACTGTCAATTCCTATATGGGCAGGATGAACGATGCCTCCCATTCTCTCAATTCGCTGGAAACGGCTGTCACCGATCTCTTGCGCGCCACGGGCCTGCTGCTGCGAAGGCTGCGGACGGAGTCAAACCCCACCGAATTGACCTGGTCCGAGTCCATGATTCTCGCCCGGCTGGATGAGGCGGGATGGATGACGACGGCCGACCTCGCCCGCCGCGAGGCCGTGAAGCCGCAATCGGTCGGCGCCGCGCTCGCGGTTCTGGAAGAGCAGGGTCTGGTCCAGCGCAAGCCTCATCCGACCGACGGGAGGCAAGTCCTTTTCGGCTTGACCAAGGACGGCATTGCGACGAGGCAACGGAGAACGCTCCTCAAACGGCAATGGATCTCCGCCGCCATGGCGAAACTCGATCCCTCCGAGCGGGAAACCCTCATTGCTGCCGCGGCCCTTTTCAAGCGCCTTGCCGAGTCATGATTGCGGTCCCGAAGATGCCGTCCGGGGCAATCACAATATTTTGCGCACGAAGGAACGTCTGACATGCAATGGCTTCACGACATATCCTATTTCTTCGGCGGCGCTTTTCTCGCTAACGCCGTCCCACATTTTGTCAGCGGCGTTATGGGACGTCCCTTTCAAAGCCCTTTTGCCAAGCCTCCGGGCCGGGGGCTGTCGTCTTCGACGGTGAACGTTTGGTGGGGCTTTCTCAATCTCGTCGTCGGCTATGTTCTTATCTGCCGCGTCGGGCTTTTCGATCTGCGAAACACCGGGCAGGTCGTCATCGCGGCATTGGGCGGTCTGCTGATCAGCCTCATGTCGGCGCGCATGTTCGGACGATTGCATGGCGGCAATAGACCGGGGGGCGCATGAGCGAGCCCGCAAAGGGTGTCTTCCGCTCACTGGCGAGCTTCAACTACCGCGTCTGGGCCGCCGGAGCGTTCATCTCCAATGTGGGAACGTGGATGCAGCGCACCGCGCAGGATTGGCTCGTCCTGACGGAACTGACTCACAACAATGCGACCTCCGTTGGCGTGGTCATGGCGCTTCAATACGGGCCGCAACTTCTCATGCTGCCCTGGTCAGGCTTCGCCGCAGACTATTTCGACCGGCGCAAGCTTCTGATGGCCACTCAGGCGGCCATGGGCGCGCTCGCCCTTGGATTGGGCCTGCTCGTCGTGACAGGTCTCGTGCAGCTATGGCAGGTCTATCTGTTCGCCTTCATGCAAGGCTGCATTTCGGCATTCGACGCGCCGGCGCGCCAGACATTCGTTAATGAGCTGGTCGGAGATACCGACCTTTCAAACGCTGTCGGGCTGAACTCCACCTCCTTCAACGCCGCGCGGATGATCGGCCCGGCTGCTGCCGGCATTCTCATCGCCGCCTTCGGGACCGGGTGGGCGTTCCTCATCAATGCCGCATCCTTCGTCGCGGTGCTTTGTTCCTTATTCTTCCTTCGGACAAACGAACTTCATCGGACGAGCCGCGCCGCACGGATCCGCGGCAGCTTTGCCGAGGGGTTCCGCTATGTCTGGGGCCGGCCCGATCTCATGGCGATTCTCGTCCTGCTCTTTCTGATCGGCACTTTCGGCCTCAACTTCCCGATCTTCATTTCAACCATGTCCGTCACGGTCTTTCATGGCGGTCCTGACCAATACGGGCTGCTGACATCGGCGCTGGCGGTCGGAACCGTCGCCGGAGCACTCCTCTCCGCGAAGCGGGAAAAACAGAAGTTCTCATTTCTGTTAAGCGGCGCAGCGATGTTCGGCGTCGGGCTGACGCTCGCAGCGCTCATGCCCAATTACGAACTTTTCGGCCTTGCCCTCATCATCGTCGGCATAGCCGCGCTGACTTTGACGAGTTCGTCGAACAGCCTGATGCAATTGACGACCGACCCGGTCATGCGCGGGCGGGTAATGGCCATTCGCATCGCGATCATCCTCGGCGGCACGCCTCTTGGCGCACCCGTCGTCGGCTGGATCGCGGATCGATTCGGTCCGCGCTGGGCCTTGGCTGTCGGCGCGGCCTCGGGCTTCGCGGCGGCGATCGTCGCCGTTCTCTACTTCGTCAAATATCGTCATCTGCGTTTGCTCATCGAGGCCGGGCGCGTGCGTTTCAGCATTGACGATGCGCCGCGCGATAAAACAGGAACGCAAGCCAATGTCTCTTACTCAAATCGATAAAGTCGCCGCGCTCGTCGTGATCGATCTGCAAAAAGGCATCGTCGGATTGCCTTCGGCGCATCCGGGCAGCGAGATTGTCGGCCGCGCGGCGCGCCTCGCCCGCGCCTTTCGCGAGAAAGGGCTGCCGGTCATTCTCGTCAATGTCGCGGGACGTGCGCCCGGCCGGACCGAGGTACAGTTCAACGCGGCCCTGCCGCCGGACTGGGCCGAGCTCGTTTCAGAACTCGACCGGCAGCCAAGTGATTATGCGGTGACGAAATTGAACGTCGGCGCTTTCTATGGCACCTCTCTTGAGATGATCCTGCGGCGTCACGGCGCCACGCAAATCGTCCTTGCCGGAATCGCGACGGGCTCAGGCGTCGAAACGACGGCGCGCGCCGCCTATGACCGCGGTTTCAATGTCGTGACCGTCGTGGATGCGATGACCGATCGGGATGCCGATACGCATCGCCACTCTGTCGAGAAAGTCTTTCCCCGGATCGGCGAGACGGCGACCACCGAGGAGGTGCTGCGGCTCTGTGGGGACGCGGGTCGTCATGCGCGGACTTGATCCGCGCAGCGCGATCCCTCTCCCCGTAAATCGGGGAGAGGGTTAGGGTGAGGGGCTTGGTGAGTAGCCGCACCGTGAATCGAATTTCAAACCGCCGGACAACGAGGATGGCTGAGGCAAATCTCCCGGCCCCTCACCTTACCTCTCCCCGAAAAACGGGGAGAGGGAAGGTCGGCATTCGTCCTGCGGTCTCATTTTCGCGACGATCGCGCGTTCAATGCCGGCAAGATCACGGCGGGTGGTCATAACCACGAGCCCCGCCGCTTGCAGAAGTTTGCCGACACAAGGCCCCTGCCCTATGCCCAGTTCGAGCACCGCAACGCCGTCTTGTGCCAGCAAACCCGGCAATACAGACGCAAGGGCACGGTAAGCCGCATAACCATCGTCACCGCCATCGAGCGCGAGATGCGGATCATAATCGCGAACGTTTGGATCAAGCGTCGCAATCTCGGCATGCGCGATATAGGGCGGATTCGAGACGATGATGTCGAAGCTGCCGCGCAGAGCTTCCGCCCAGTCGCCGCAGACCACTTGGCCGCGCTGCGCGAATCCAAGCGCCGCGAGATTTTTCGCCGCGATTTTGCAGGCTGCCTCCGACACATCGACGCCAAGGCCGAAGCCTCCCGGGAAATTCGCCAGAAGAGCGCAGAGAAGCGCGCCGGATCCGGTGCCAAGATCGAGCACGCGCAAGCGCTCATCGCGTCGCGAACCAATCGCCGCGAGGACCGCCTCAACCAGCGTTTCCGTATCCGGGCGCGGATCGAGTACGGCCGGAGAAACGCTGAAATCGAGGCCCCAGAACTCGCGCCGGCCCAAAATGCGTGACACAGGCTCATGCTTCAAACGGCGCGCGATAAGATCGGCAAGACGCTCCGCATGCGCGCCGATCGGGCGCTCCCCCTCACGCAACAGATCGGCATGATCGATGTGCAAGGCTGCGCAAAGAAGCATGCGCGCCTCTGTCATCGCGGCCTGCGATCCAGCCGTCGCGAGCAAATCCGAGAGCTGGCGCTGGACCTGCTGCCGGGGGGTTGCCGGATCGAAGACGAGCGGCGGGTTTTGCGTCATGCCGCCGGTTTTTCACACGCGGCTTTCATAAGAATACGCGTGAGGCGCGCGGCGAAGCCGCCTGCGTCCTGAGGCTTTTCGCCGTCCATCAGCCGCGCCTCATCGAACAGCAGCCAGATGATATCGTCGAGCGTCGTCTTGTCGGCGTCGCCGAGTCTGTCGGCAAGCGCGATAACGAGCGGATGGGTCGGGTTGATTTCGAGGACCGGCTTCGAAAGCGCGCTTCCGAGCTGCCCATGCTCGGCAAGCAGGCGCTCAAGACGCCTGTCGAGGCCATGCTCCTGCGCAATGAGACAGGCGGGACTCTCGGACAGGCGGTCGGAGGCCCTGACATCCGCCACGACCTCTTCAAGCTGCTGCTTCATCAAGGCGAAGAGCGATGCAAGATGGGCGGAGGGCGGCTCGCTCGGCGGCGCTTCCTTACCCTCCTCCGGCGCAATCGATTTGATGTCAGCCGCGCCTTGCGAGACGGATTTGAACGGCTTGCCGTCATAGCCAAGCGCATTCGAGACCCAGAAGGCGTCGATGGGATCGGACAGCAGCAGAACCTCAATGCCACGGCTGCGGAAGCCTTCGAGCTGCGGGCTCGCTTGCAGCCGCTTCACGTCTTCACCGAGGAGATAATAGATGGCCGTCTGGTTCGGCCGCAGGGCCGCAACATAATCAGCAAGACTGCGCTTGCCGTCGGGATGCGTCGAAGTCGCAAACCGCGCGAGCTTGAAAAGCGAATCGCGGCGCTCGGGGTCCTCGTAAAGTCCCTCCTTTATGACGGCGCCAAAATGGTCCCAGACCTGCGCATAGGCGTCCGCATCATTCTCCGAAAGCTTGATCAACTCCTGCACGACACGATTGGCGACGGCCTTCTTGATCATCGAATAGACCGGGCTCTCCTGAATCATCTCGCGCGAGACATTGAGCGGCAGATCAGCGGAATCGACGACGAGGCGGACGAACCTCAGCCAGCCCGGCAGGATTTCGGCATCCTGCGCGATCAGCACATGGCGGACGTAAAGTTTGCCGCGGCCCTTGCGCGCCGGATCGAAAAGATCGAAAGGCCGCGAGCCGGGAACGAAGGCGAGGACGGAATATTCATGCCGGCCTTCGGCGTGCCAATGCAAGGTCAGAGCCGGCTTGTCGAACTGACCGGCGAGGCCGTGATAGAATTCCGTATAGGCTTCTTCGCTGACGGCGCTTTTCGGCTTGGTCCAGAGGGCAGAGCCATCAGTGATGCGGCGCGGCTCTGACGCTTTACCCTGCTCTTCATCGTCGCTGCTCTCGCCGCCGATTTCGACGAGTTCAACGGGTATCGCGATGGCGCTCGAATAGTCGCGGAGGATCTTTTCGACTCTGTAGCCGTCAAGGAAATCGCCGCTCGCCTCGTTCAGATGCAAAACGACATTCGTGCCGCGCGTCGGTGCGTCTTCGAGCGGCAGCGGGCTGATGGAAAAGCTGCCCTTGCCGTCCGAACGCCAGCGGAAGGCGGCATCCGATCCGGCGCGGCGCGAATCGACATCGATATGGTCCGCGACCATGAAGGCCGAATAGAAGCCGATGCCAAACTGGCCGATGAGATCATTGCCGACCGGCTTGCTTTCCTGTGCATCATCCTTGCTGTCCGCGCGCAGCTTTTCGAGGAAAGCGCGGGTGCCGGAGCGTGCGATCGTGCCAAGCGAACTCGCAAGGTCCTCCTGCGACATGCCGATGCCGTTGTCGGCGACGGCCAATGTCCGCTTCGCCTTGTCGATCGTGACCCTGATGAGAAAGCTCGGGCAATCCGCAGTCAGCGCGGGATCCGCCAGCGCCTCGTGCCGCAGCTTTTCGCAGGCGTCGGCGGCGTTGGAGACGAGTTCGCGCAGGAAAATCTCGCGCTCGGAATAGACCGAATGCACCATGAGATCGAGAAGCCGCGCCACGTCCGCCTGAAATGCATGGGTTTGGCCGTCCATCTCCGTCATCTCTTCCCTCCAGAATATCGCCGCCGGGCGCAACCTCGCATCCGGCGCTTTGCAATAGCCGGGATATCGCTTTTGCAACAGAGGGATTCAAGAGAGGAGCACGGTTCGAGGCGAGCGGCAGCCGCTTCCCGGACAATGGAAGAAGCGGCGCTATGTCCGGCTTTGAAGAAAGCAATGAAAAAAGAGCCGGTCGAAGCGGAAGCTTCAAACCGGCTCTAAGAGTGTCACCATCATAAATCGACGAGAGTCCCGACCTTCGATTCTCCAGGGGGGCTGGGGGGCTGACAATCCCAGAGAATCAGGCGAAGGAACCCGAATGGCGACGCTGCAATCTCACGCAGCAAATGGGCGCTCGCTAGGCTGCAAAAAGGCGAAACTGTGATTTCATAGCCACAGGCCAGAAAAATCGTCACTTGGCTGATTCGATTAAGATTCAGCAATTTACAAGAACGGTGGCGAGGTTTTCCCACCGCGAGGGCCAGCTTGGCGATCGCTAGCCCCGTCCTCAAAATGTCGCGCCAAGCTTGCCGATCTTCGCTCTTTCCGCGATCATGGAAGGGGAGGCAAGCATGAGCGTCGAGTCCAGTGAAGATCATCAGCCCGTGGGCCGGGTGGTTCCTCTCGTCGAGGGCAAGAACTTCAAATCATCCTGGCCCAATTCCTTCAACGCCATAGCCGGACGAGTCTCCTTCGACCGGCATGAGCTGCGCCAGATTCTCGATCTTTACGGGCGCAAGGTCGCGAAAGGAGAATGGCGCGACTATGCGATCGAATTCGCACACCAGAAGGCCGTGTTTTCGATCTACCGGCGCTCATGCGAATTCCCGCTCTATCGCATCGAGAAGTCGCCCCAGTTTGCCCGTAAGCAGGGCGCTTACAGCGTCCTTGCCGCGACAGGCGAGGTGCTGAAACGCAGCCATGATCTGGCGCCCGTCATCAAGGCGCTCGACAAGCAGCTTACCCTCGTCTCAGGGTGAAAGCGGCAGCTTTTCGCGCGAGCGGTTTTCCCGATTTGCATTAATGAACGCACTGCGCGCCGTCATGGCCGGGCTTGACCCGGCCATCCAGGCACTTTGCGATGACCGTTGTGCCTGGATGCGCGGATCAAGTCCGCGCATGACGCGTTGATTGGCGGACCTTGCAGCCAATAAAAACGCCCCCGAAGAGGGGGCGTTTTGCATTCGTTGGCAGTCGCAGGCCATCAGCCCTTAATTATTGCGCGAGCCCGTCAGATAGAGCAGCGACTGGAAGATGTTGATGAAATCGAGATAGAGCATCAAAGCGCCATTCACCGATTTCTTGGTCGCGACCTCATAGCCGTCGGACTCATAGTACATCTCCTTGATCGCCTGCGTATCCCAGGCCGTGAGGCCCGCGAAGATCAGCACCGTCAGGATCGCTATCCCGAACTGAAAGGCGGAGCTGTGGACGAAGATCAGGTTCACCAGGCTCGCGATGATGATCCCGAACACGCCCATGATCAGGAAGGACCCGATCGGCGAAAGATCACGCTTCGTCGTATAGCCATAGAGGCTCAGTGCGCCGAAGGCCGCCGCCGTCTCGAAGAAGGCCGCCGCGATCGATGTGCCGGTATAGATCAGAAGAATCGTCGAAAGCGACAGGCCCATGAAGGCCGCAAACGCATAGAATACGTTGCGCGCCGTATCCGCCGCCATCTGGTTCAGACGGAACGAGAAGAAGAACACGAAAGCGAGCGGTGCCAGCATAACAACCCACTTCAGCGGGCTCAGGTAAAGAGCCTGACCGATGGGAGTCAGCATGATGTGTCCAACACGGACCACTGCGCGCGAAGGATCAGTGGTGACAGCGAGCATATTTGCGCCAAATGCCACCAGACCGGTGAGCGCAAGCCCGATCACCATGTTGTTGTAGACGCCCAGCATGTAAGAGCGCAGGCCCTGGTCGATTTCGGCGCGGCCGGCGCGGGCGTAGCCCTGGCCCCAACGGGCAGCGTTGCGATCGAAGTCGGACATGGTTTCCTCTCGGGTTTCGGAGGCTCGATCGCCCCCAGGCGCTTGCCTGCACCGAAATGGGCAGGATCGTCCGCCAATAATAATACAGCGCGGGGCTCGACGCAAAACAGCGAACGGCGCGCTGCGCCTCCTTCAGACCAGAACCGTAGCCGGGACCGGTCGAAGGAGATCAAACAGCAATATGGCGTCGGTTTATGGCGCACACAAGGGAGAACGCCTCCACCGCCAGCCCCGCAACCTAAAGATTTCGTAAGTATTGCGCCGGCTTGCGCCCCAGCACCCGGAACGTGCCGGCAATGCCGAGCAATACGGCTACGGCAAGCGCTCCCAGCGCCGCGGCGAAAGCCTGCGGCCACAACCATACGAAATCGAGTTTCATAACGAACTTCACCACCGCCAGCGCGGCAAAGCTGCCAGCGACGATGCCAAAGGCGGCGGTCGCCAGCCCGATGATGCCGAATTCATACAGAAACGACAAAAGCAGCTTCGCCCGCGTCGCGCCGAGGACTTTCAGAACCACGCTGTCATAAAGCCGCGTCTCCTGCCCCGCCGCCAGTGCGCCTCCGAGGACCAGCGTGGCGGCGATGAGCGCAACGCTCGCAGCGGCGCGCACCGCAAGGCTCAACTGATCGACCACATCCCTGATCGCCTCCAGAGCATCCTTCACCCGCAGGCTTACCACCGCGGGGAAGGCTTTTGCGGTTTCGCGCACAAGCGCCATGTCGCGATTTTTGCTGTCGTGCGGGAAGGTTACGGTCGCAAGATCGCTGTAGGGAGCCCCGGTGAACACATTGGGCGAAAAGACGAGAATGAAATTGATCCCCATATTGCGCCAGTCGATATGCCGTAGATTGGCGACGCGCGCCTCGATCCGGCGGCCGAGCACATTGACCGCGATCTCATCGCCGACGCGAAGCCCGAGGCCGTCGGCAATATCGGCATCGAGCGAGACCAGCGGCGGCCCGACATAATCAGCGTTCCACCATTTTCCGGCGACGATCCTTGAGCCTCGCGGCACCTGTTTTGCAAAAGTGATTCCGCGATCGCCAAGCAATACCCATTGGGCCTTATCCTTCACCTTCGCCTTTTGCGCCGGGACGCCTTTGAGCGCGACGATTCGTCCGCGCAGCATGGGCACCAGTTCGATGCGCCCCGCTTCAGCGTGACGGGTGAGAAAGTTGCGAAACGCCTGCGCGTCCGGCTGCGGGATGCCCATAAAGAAGAAGCTCGGCGTTTTGCCGCCGCGCGCGTCGCCGAGTTCATGGCGCAGATTGGCATCGATCAGCGCAAGCCCGACGAGCAGCGCGAGGCCAAGACCGAGCGACAGCACAATGGCCGGCGTCAATGCGCCGGGCCGATAAAGGTTGGCGACTGCTAGGCGCAACTCCGCCCGGCGCGGATGCGGCATCCGCTTCGCGCCGAACATGAGAAGCGCGGCTGCGGCGCGGAGAAACACAAAGCCGCCAAAGCACGCGGCAAGATAGGTGAGCGCAAGCCTCCGGTCGGAGGTCAACGAGAATACCGCTACCGCAAGGCCAAGCGCCGCCAGCGCTGCCAGCGCGCGATAGCGCATCCGCAGCGGCGTCGCCTGTGGGGAAACCTCGTCGCGAAACAGGGCCGGCACCGGCACATCATGCGCGCGTCCGAGTGGCGCGAGACAAAAGGCGAGCGCCGTTAATGTTCCATACAGCAGGCCGACAGCCATTTCGTCCGGATAAAGCGACGGCGCAAGCGGAAACTGAATGAGCTTGGCGAAAACGGCATTGAGTATGAAAGGCAGAGTGGAGCCTATGACAATGCCAATGGCGATGCCGATGGCCGCCATGAACATCACCTCCACCAGCACCAGCACGAAGCAGAACCCGCCGGTGGCGCCAAGCGCCTTCAATGTCGCGATCACAGGCTTCTTGCGCTCGACAAAGACATGCACGGCATTGGCTATGCCGACACCGCCGATAATGAGCGAGGTCAAGCCCACCAGGGTGAGAAACTGGCTGAACCGTTCGAGACCGCGCGAAAATTCCGGCGAGACATTTTTGCGCGTGCGCGTCTCGAATCCGGCATTCGGCAGCGCCGTATGCACGGTGGCAGCGACCGCAGCGAGCCGCGCGTCTGAGGGCGACGTTTTGCCAGGCAAGGAGAGTCGATAGATCCATTTGACGAGTGCGCCGGGCTGTAGGAGATGCGTGGCGCGCAACCCTTCAACCGACATCAGGACGCGCGGGCCGAAACCGACGCCGCCCGCGAGCTTGTCCGGCTCGGACGTCAGATCCGCCCGCAATTCGAAGTTTTGCCCACCGATCTTGAAGCGATCGCCGCGTTTCAGGCCGAGCCTTGCGGTGATTGTGGGATCGGCCACCAGGCCATAGACGCCATCCCGCAGGCTGAGCGCTTTGGCGAGCGGCACAGGCGGATCGAGCACGACAGAACCAGCCACCGGATAGCTTGCGCCCACCGCCTTGATTTCGACGAGCGCTGATTGCCCGCCAACCGTGCGCGCCATCGCGCGCATCAAAGCGACTTGCGAAAGTTTCCCCTGCTTTGAAAGAACCGCGCGTTCTGCCGGAGTTGCTTCGCGCTGCACGAGTTCGAACGAAATATCGCCGCCGAGGATCACACGGCCTTTTTGCGCCACCCCATCCGAGAGCGCGTGGGCAATGGCTCCGACACCGGTGATCGCCGCAACTCCGATCGCGAGACAGGCAAGAAAGATGAAAAAGCCGGACGCCCCGCCGCGAAAATCCCGCAGTGCGAGGCGCAGGACCACGGGCAATTTCGAAGCGTCAAATGGTTTAAGAGGCATGGGTCGCTATCTAGGCCGTGACAGGAGGCAAAACAATATTGCGCCCTCAAAGCAACGTTTCGGCCTGTCAGACGTTGCGTTCGCGCGGCAATCCCATCGCTCCGTTCAGCCTGAACTTGGGGCCAATAGGGCCTGAACGGATCGAGCCCCTGGCTTTGGAGGAAACGCCATGAAACGCGCTATGATGAAGACAGGACAGGCCATCCTGGCCGTCGCCGCATTCAGCCTTTTCGCCGCAACTGCGGTGCAAGCCGCGGAGAGCGACACGGCTGCCCCCCACAAAGACACGATGATGAATCACAAGATGAAAGGCCATCATCCCGCCGTTGTGATCCACCGCAAGCATCATCCCCATCCGCTCATGAAGCACCATCATCATCCCATGCATCCAATGCATCCGATGAAACCGGCAACTCCGGCGCATTAAGCGGCTGAATACCAGAATCGTTTTTCTGCTCAATCTCTTTTCCCGGTCGAAGTGAACCTTCGCCGGGATTTGAGGGATAATAAGCTACGCCTCAATGCGCCCGGACCGCAGCTTGATCGTGCGGTCGCATTTTTGCGCCAGCCCGATGTCATGCGTAACAAGAACCAGCGTCGCACCGCGCTCACGCCGCAAGGCAAACATTAGATCGACGACGCTCCGGCCGGTTTCTTCGTCGAGATTGCCGGTCGGTTCGTCGGCAATCAGAAGCGAAGGGTTCGGCGCCAGCGCACGCGCCAGCGCGACACGCTGTTGCTCGCCGCCGGACAATTCGGCCGGATAATGTTTGAGCCTTTCCTTCAGGCCGACCGCCGTGAGTTCGGCCGCGGCGCGCGCAAAGGCGTCCGCTTCGCCCGACAATTCGAGAGGCACCGCGACATTTTCGAGCGCCGTCATGGTCGGGATCAAATGGAAGGATTGAAAGACGATGCCTATCCTTTGCCCGCGAAACCGCGCCAGGCCGTCTTCGTTCATGGTTCCAAGTGCGACGCCTTCGATCTTGATGCTGCCTGAATCCGCCCGCTCCAGGCCTGCCATAGCCATCAGCAGCGTCGATTTGCCCGAACCGGAGGGTCCTAGCAGGGCAACGGTTTCGCCCGGCTCGATCCGCAGCGAAATCTGCTTAAGTATATGAATGCGGGACGCACCCCGCCCCAGCCAGAGATCGACCGTGTCAAACGAAACCGCCGCTTCCTTCATTCCTGCATCCATGGTTCCGCGCCGACGCCACGAATCCGGGGCGGGACGTTTGATCGCTTTACTGCTTTGGGCATTGACGCTTTCGTCGATAGTCTGCCTCGCAATGCCCGTGGGAGCGGACGCCGCCGCGCCGATTAAAGTCGTCGCCTTTGGCGACAGTCTCACAGCAGGCTACCTCCTGCCTGCCGACGAGGCTTTTCCGGCAGTGCTTCAAAAGGCTTTACGCAAAGATGGGTTCGATGTCAGCGTGATCAATGCCGGCGTTTCGGGAGACACCGCCACGGGCGGCCTTGCCCGGCTTGACTGGAGCATACCGGCAGGCACCCAGGCCGTCATCCTTGAACTCGGCGCCAATGACATGCTGCGCGGAGTGGAGCCTGCCGTTATCCGTGCGACGCTCGACAAGATCCTCGCCCGTCTGTCGGCACGCCATATCAAGGTGTTGATCGCCGGGATGCAGGCGACGCCCAGTCTCGGAAAAGAATATGGCGAGGCTTTCGATAAAATCTATCGCGATCTCGCGGACAAATATCATGCGCCGCTCTATCCATTCTTTCTCGCGGGTGTCGCAACTCACAAGGAATTGACGCTCCCGGACGGGATGCACCCTAACGCGGCTGGCGTCGCGATCATGGTGCATGGAATTCTGCCGCAGGTCGAAACCATGTTGCGGAGCATTCCTGCAAAGACTTGAATGCGGGGAATTTTGCCGCACGGGCTTTCTTGATCTGGGGTTTCAGATCAGAATGCCACGGCAATCTGGTTCAGGCTTTGGCTTCGTGGCTGAAGACAATTTCGAGGAGGACCCTATGCCCCGTCTGTTCACGGGTATCGAGATCCCCTCTGACATCGCTGCGGAACTCGCCAGCCTCCGGGGCGGGCTTTCCGGCGCGCGGTGGATCGACGCCGAAAATTACCACATGACATTACGCTTCATCGGCGACATCGACTCTGCAACCGCGCGCGACATCGCAATGACGCTCGAACAGATTCGCCGTCCCGCCTTTACAGTGACTCTCGAAACACTGGATTCCTTCGGCGGCGCGCGGCCGCGCGCAATCGTCGCCAAGGCAAAGCCGTCACAGCCACTCGTCGAGCTTCAGGCCGAACAGGAACGGCTGATGCGGCGCATCGGCATTGCGCCGGAGCCGCGGAAATTCACGCCGCATGTCACGCTGGCGCGCTTGCGCGATGCTTCGGCTTCCGCGGTTGCTGCATATCTTTCGGCACGCGGCCTTTTCTTCTCGCGGCAATTCGACGTCGATCACTTCGTGCTGTTCTCATCACGCGCTTCGACAGGCGGCGGCCCCTATGTCGTCGAGGCAAGCTATCCGCTGGATCGCAACGTCTCGAGTCCAGATCGCCGCTCTCTCAGTGCTTGATCACGCGATCGAGATTTTCCGCCTTGGCGAAATAGGGCATTTGCGCCGGATCAATCTCCGCACCGGAGACATCGCATTGGTCCAAAACCGTATCGCCGAAGATCGCGCCGCGAAAATCGGAGCCGCCGGCATCCGCGCCAGTCAGATTGGCCTTCGTAAAATTGGCGCCCGCAAATTGCGAAAATTCGAGATCGGCACGAGCGAGATTGGCGCCTTGAAAATCGGCGCCGCGCAGATCGACGGAGCGGAGCACGGCGTGCATCAGGCCCATCGACTGGTTTTTCATATCGGCCGACATATCGGCCCCGACGAATTTTGCCTTGCGCATTTGCGCGCCGGAAAAATCTGCAACGATGCGCGCATGGGAAAGATCGGCATTATTGAAATTCGTTTTCTGCATCTGGGCCGAAAACAAGGAGGCGTGAGTCAGATCAGCGCCGGAAAAATCAGCCCCGATTGCCCAGACCTGATCGAAGATCGCGCCGCTGAGCCGTGCGCCCGCAAATTTTGTCTTGTCGAGCCGCGCGGCGCGGAAGTTGACGCCGGAGAGATCGAGCCCGGACAGGTCCAGCCCGTTGAGGCTCTTGTCGGAAAGGTCGGGCTTTTTCCCGGAGGCCAGCAGCTTCTCAATATCGACCCGGCTCATCTCCGCAGTCGTATATTGCGGCGAGTTGAGATCGATGCCGGCAGGCAGATCCTGTGCCACGACGCCCGGAGCAAATGCGAAGCCGCCGCCAAGAATAACGACAACCGCAATCGTGTATGCGAGAAGGCGCATCATGCTGGACGTCCTTATCTCTTCTGGACAGCGCATCCGGCCTCGGACTGAAGGCAGGAAAACGGAACGCGCTCTCACTCGTTGCCGTGCGCTTCCTCGTTAAGCGTAATCGTATTCATCTGCGAAAAATCGACAGCCGCCGGCTGATTGGCGCGCCGCGCCGCCGCCTGCAAGGTTTTGATGACATGCTCGAGCCGGCGATAGGCCTCCTTGTATTCCTCAGACCCCGGAGAAAGATTGAACGGCTTGAGGCAATATTCGATAATCTCGCGCGGTCTTTCCAATGTGCTCATTCTATGGCTCCTGTATCCATTATACGCTGGAGATCTTTCAAAAAACGCCCTTTCGTCAACCTCATAGACCGCGAAGGGTTCATTGGCCAGCAGCCAGACATTCCAGGGCTCCCTGAAGGAGGCGACACGCAGGGCGACAAAGAGGACATGGCGCCAGCTTCGGCGCGGCCGTGGGTAACCTGGGCATAACGTCGGCCCAAATTAGTTTTTCCGCGGCAAAGTTTGAGAATTACTGCTAAAGTCCTCTTGTTTGAGCGTATTCCACGCTGCTATTTCAAATTGATCTGCCAGATTTTCTTGGTATTTTTGAAATAGTTCTTGAATCTTCACATGAAGAGGTCCATATTAGGTAAGTCGATAGACGGCCAGAAGACTTGGCGGCGCGGTATTTTCCCCGCCAGACCGAAAATCCTCTCTCCCGAAAATGCGAATTCGACGGCTCGCGTCCGAGCGGGCAAGCTAAATCCATGCGTTTAGAAAGGGTTTCCCATGGCTTCGGGAACCGTAAAATGGTTCAATGCCCAGAAGGGCTTCGGTTTCATCGCGCCGGATAACGGCGGCACCGATGCATTCGTCCACATCAGCGCCGTTGAGCGCGCGGGCCTCAACAGCCTGCATGAGGGTCAGAAGGTGAGCTTTGAGCTCGTGGCCGACCGCAAGAGCGGCAAAATGTCAGCCGACAAGCTCCAGGTTGTGGCCTGAGAGCTGCCGCGGAAGCGTCTTGTGACGTTCGGTTGCGGATAGCGGAACGCGCGCTGTCTTGAAATGAGAGCGGCCTCAAATATCCGCGAGTTCAGACATGAAATCGCATCGGATTTGAAATCGCTCTGTCGGCGGCTCATGATTCATGAGCCTCCGCCCCCAGCATCGCCTCGATAAAGCCGACCACGGATGTACTGGCGGTTTTATTGAAGGTGGTGTTGGAAAGTTCGGCAAGCTTCCAGGCATGTTGGGGTCGCCCTTACATCCGTTGCCGTGGCCCCACGCCTTGAAGGCGGCGGGGCTTTTTTATTTTTCAGCCCCATATAATCAATATCATCATCTGATTTTGGGAGAAGGAACATGGCCAAGGGGCAGCAACGCAGCAACAAGGAAACTAAAAAGCCAAAGAAGGCCAAGGAAGCCTCCAAACCTCCGGCCACAATGACCAGAGGCGTCGTGGCCTCGGCCACCGCGCCGAAAAAGAAGGGTTGATCGAATTTTCCTCCGACAGAATTAAAGGACGTCTCGATGCGCTATCTCGGTTCTCTCTCAGGTAACGGCGTCATCATGCGCGACGGCGAGGATGTGGGCCGCGCGGCCTATGATTTCGATGGCTTCCTGCAGCCGAAGATAGGCATTACAAGCTCCGGGGAAATCCGGATCGAGGCAGTTATCCTTCAGAGCGTATTTGGTCGCAATGACATCCAGTTGCGTACCGACGACGGGCGACTTTTCGCACTCAGATTTTCCGAAAAGAAACTGCTGGCGGCGGCCGAGAGCGCCCATGTAGAAGTCACCGGCGAATTGCCGGTGCAGCAAGACTGGCATCATTGAGAGTTCCGAGAGCGTTTTCGAGCGAAGTAGCTACTGGTTCGCGTGAAGAAAACGCGTAGAAAAAATAGAACCACGGTTCTGATTCCATCAAATCGGAACGGTTCCAGGCTTCCGCGCGCAACGGCCCGGGGTCGCGTACGACGCTTGAAGTAATTGGAGGATCGATGACGGAGCAGTCAGAGCGGCCAGCCATTATCGGCGTTGTCACCGCCTCGGATCGTGCCTCGGCTGGCGTCTATCAGGACGAGAGCGGCCCCGCGATCGTCGCATATCTCGAAAGGATTCTGACGACCCCCTTCAAGACGCTGCGCCGGATCATCCCTGATGGTTTCGAATCCGTGCGCGACACCTTGATCGAGCTCGCCGACAAGGACGGCTGCGATCTTATTCTGACGACAGGTGGAACCGGACCGAGCCCCCGCGATCTCACGCCCGAGGCGACGCTCGCCGCAGCGCCGCGTGTGCTGCCAGGGTTTGGCGAGTTGATGCGGCAGGTGAGCCTGCAACAAGTGCCAACAGCCATTCTGTCGCGCCAGCTCGCTGCGCACCGCAACGCCTGCCTCATCATCAATCTGCCGGGCAAGCCAGCCTCGATTGAGGTCTGCCTCAATGCGGTCTTTCCCGCGGTTCCCTATTGCCTCGATCTGATCGGCGCGGCGCGGATCGAAACCGACCCGGCGCAACTCAAATCTTTCCGACCTAAAAGATAGCGGGCGATTACCTGCGCGCGGCAAGCTGAGCTAAATTTTAGAGCGGTTTCCACTCAAAGCAGCTCATATCCTGTGGCGGCGGTACGTTCGGCAGCTTTGCGCAGAAGCGCTTTCAGCTTGTGGCGCCAGCCGTGCTACGATGCCCGTGCACGAGGCGCTTGACCATGGATTTCCCTGCTTGCTTTGACACCCACGAGGTGTCCAACCAGTCGCCGCCCCTGGAGAACATCAATCTTTACGACAGCGATCTGCCGCTTCGAGAGTCCGTCAACGCGAATGGCGGTGCGACTGAGGCGGCAGCGCTTTCGGCGTTTGGACAGCGCTGGGGCAGCGCGGCCATGCTTGCATTGGGCCGCGAGGCCAACGAAAACCCGCCGAAGCTGCACGCTTTTGACGCGAAGGGGTTGCGCCGCGACGCGATCGAGTTTCATCCCGCTTATCATCGCTTGTTGGCCGAGAGCGTGGCCGCTGGTCTGCACAGCTCAACCTGGTCCGACGACGGCGAGCGTGCCGCTGCGCCCGCCGAGGTGGTGCGTGCCGCGCGTTTCTACATGGCGGCTCAGGTCGAAACCGGCCACCTTTGCCCTGTTACCATGACGCGCGCGGCTCTCGCGGGGCTGGCCGCCGAGCCGGCACTGGCCAGGAAGCTCGCGCCGAAGATGTTAAGCCGCAACTATGACGGCGAATTCCGGCCATGGTGGGAGAAAGCCGGCATCACGCTCGGCATGGGAATGACTGAGAAGCAGGGCGGCACGGATGTGCGCGCCAACACCACGACCGCCACGCCGGCGGGCGAGGGATATTTCCTTGTCGGACACAAATGGTTTCTGTCTGCGCCGATGAGTGACGCATTCCTGGTGCTGGCGCAGGCGCCTGGAGGACTCAGTTGTTTTCTCATGCCGCGCTTCCGGCCCGATGGCTCGGTCAACGCGCTGCGCATTCAGCGCCTGAAAGATAAGCTCGGCAATCGCTCCAACGCTTCATGTGAGGTGGAGTTTGCCGGCGCATTCGCCTGGCGTGTTGGCGGGGAAGGAGAAGGCATTCGCACCATCCTGCGGATGGTGCAGATGACAAGGGTCGATTGCGCCATTGCGTCCGCAGGCCTCATGCGCATGGCCTTGATTCAAGCACTACACCATTGCCGCCATCGCACTGTTTTTCAGAAGCGCCTTTCCGAGCAACCCATGATGCGGGCCGTGCTTGCCGAACTGGCGCTGGAGGTTGAGGGAGCGATCGCGCTGGTGATGCGCCTTGCCCGCGCTTTCGATAATGCCGGCAAAGACCCTCGCGAGGCGGCTTATGCACGCCTCATCACGCCGGCGGCGAAGTACTGGATCTGCAAGCGCGCGCCGGCCTTCATTTACGAAGCCATGGAGTGCCTTGGCGGCAATGCTTATGTGGAGGAAAGTGCGCTGCCGCGGCTTTACCGCGAGGCACCCGTGAACGCCATCTGGGAAGGCTCGGGCAATGTCATGGGGCTCGACGTGCTCCGCGCACTGAAGCAGGAGCCTGAGGCCGCTGTCGCCGGATCGCTCGCGCGAGAGCTGTCAGTGAAGCTCGACGACGATAACACGGGGCTCGTAGCGACCGACGAAGGCGACGCACGCGCACTTACCGAACGGATCGCACTTCTCGCGAGTGCTGTGGCGCTGAAAGCAAGCGCGCCCGCCGTCGTGACCGAAGCATTCATCCGCGCGCGACTCGACCAGCCGCGTGGTGTCCTTTACGGCTCGGCGCGCATCGATCCGACCGTGATGGAACTGTTGTTGCAGCGGGCCTTGCCAGAAACCTGATTAGGGATGCGGATCCGCCCCCGCGACCGAACCTTCAGAGTTTCCTCCGGCTGGAAAGGCATCGACCTCGACGGCGGCCTCCCGGCAAGCCTCGGCGGCCAGCAGGCGGCGATGCTCCTCGGCGCTGATCCTGCCTTCGGCAAGCGCGGCGTCGGCGAGGACGACAACTGTTTCCCTGTTCAATGGCTTCCTCAGTTTCGCGCGCAGCGGCGCCACCGCCGCTGCTTCTGCCGCCGCCGCCAGCAGCCGCCCAAGGCCGGGTTCATCGGGCGGCGGCATGAACAAGTGCTGCCCTAGCCCGGCCCGCATCGCGCCGTCCTCGGCCAGCAAGGTGTCGGCCAAAGCCTCGGCGCTGCGGTCGTCGGGAGCGGGATGACGCCTGCCGAACGGGAACGCCAGCAATCGCACCACGCCGGCGGCGATAGGCAAGCCGCCACGCCGTGGCAGGTTGGCGAGTACGCCAGCGAGCGCATCTTCCGCCTCATGCAGGGCATGGGTGAGGCCCCAATCGAGCGCCGGGCGCATGGCGGCAGGTTTGCCCGTGTCGTGGAAACGCTTGAGGGCCGCCGAGGCCAGATAAAGCCAGGCGAGCGCATCCGCCAGACGGCCGGAGATGTGCTCCCGCCGCTTGAGCACACCGCCCAGTCCAGCCAGGGTGAGATCCCCAATCAAGGCGAAAGCCGCCGACAGCCGGTTGAGCGCCCGGTAGTGGTTCGCCTCTTGTCCAGCGTCCGCAGGTAGCCGGATGAGAACCGGAAGCAACAGCCGAAAAGCGTTGCCGCCCATGTGGCGCAGGTGCCCGAACAGGGCGCGGTCGAAGGCGGCAACGTCGCCCTTCGCCGCCGCTTCCGTTTCCACCCTGAGAAACGGATGGCAGCGCAGCGCCCCCTGGCCGAACACAATCAGCGACCGGGTCAGGATATTGGCGCCCTCAACAGTGATGGTGATCGGCGCCCCTTGATAGGCGTGGGCCAGGACATTGGCGGGGCCGCGCATGATGGCGACTCCGGCCAGCACGTCCATGCCATCATTGATGGCGAGCCGCATGTTTTCGGTCAGATAGGCTTTGGCGATGGCGGTGGCCACCGCCGGGCGTCCGCCGGCATCGATGGCCGCCACCGTCAACCGCCGCCCCGCTTCCATGATCCAGGTGAGGCCAGCAAGCCGGGAAAGACGTGCCCGCACGCCCTCGAAACGACCGATGGGCAGGCCGAACTGCTCGCGTACAGTGGCATAGGCGGCGGCGGCGGTAGTCGCCAGTTCGGCTGCCCCCACCGCCACTGACGGCAGGGAAATGCCGCGCCCGGCCGCGAGCGCTTCCATCAGCATACGCCAGCCGTTGCCCGCCTGCGCCACCCCGCCGATGATGGCGTCGAGCGGCACGAAGACGTCCTCGCCCTCGATCGGCCCATTCTGGAATGCGGCCCCCATCGGGTCGTGACGGCGGCCGATGCGCAGCCCCGCCACCTCGCGCGGCAACAATGCACAGGTGATGCCGCGATCCTCCGCTCCGCCCAGCAGATGCTCGGGGTCGTAGAGCCGGAAAGCCAGCCCGATGACGGTGGCCACTGGAGCGAGGGTGATGTAGCGCTTGCGGAAAGTCAGCCGCATCCCAAGCACCTCCTGACCCAGCCATGTGCCGCGGCAGACGACGCCGCGGGCGCGGCCATTGGCGGCGTCGCTGCCGGCCTGCGGCTCGGTGAGGGCAAAGCAGGGAATCTCCTCGCCACAGGCCAGGCGGGGCAAGTAGTGCGACTTCTGCGCGTCGGTGCCGTAGGCCAGCAGCAGCTCGGCGGGACCAAGCGAATTGGGGACCATCACAGTCACCGCCGCAGTCAAGCTGCGGCTGGCGAGGCGCATCACCACCTCCGAATGGGCCGCCGCCGAGAAGCCAAGGCCGCCATACTGCTTCGGGATCACCATCCCAAAGAACCGTTCGCGGCGCAGGCTGCCCCACACTTCCGGCGGCAGATCACCCTCGCGCTCGATCCGGTCATCGTCCAACATGCCGCAAAGAGCGTTGACCGGACCATCGAGGAAAGTCTGCTCCTCGGCTGATAAGGGCCGGACCGGGAAATCCAGCAAGCGACGCCAGCATGGCGCCCCGGAGAACAACTCGCCCTCCCAACCCACTGTGCCGGCGTCGAGCGCGATCCGCTCAGTCTCGCCCAGCGGTGGCAACCGCCGCCCGATGCGGCGCATCAGCGGACCGGAGATCAGGGCGCAACGCAATGGCCTCCACGCGAATACGGCGACGATCGCGACAATTACAAGGATGAGGACAACCACCGCGATAGTCATGGCCGACTCCTTCAATTGCGCAGGGGCTTGCCGGTCTTCAGCATGTGGGCGACCCGCGCCCTGGTCTGGGGTGTGCGGGCAAGCCGCAGCACGGCGGCGCGCTCCAGATCGCGCACCGTCTTTTCGTCAACTGGTACAATGACGTCGGCGGAGGAGCCCCCGGTTAACACATGCGCCAGTTCGCCAGCGACGGTGACATCGTGGGGCGAGGCCACACCCTTGCGAGCGTAGTCCCGCACGGCGAGCTCAAGCGCGGCCTCGCCGGAGGGACCGGGCAAAGCGAGCTTAACCGGCGGCGATGGAGCATAGCCTTTGGCCATGGCCAGCACCCGCGCCTTTGCCTCGGCCAGGACGCGATCGCGGTTCATAACAATGCTGTCGCTGAAGCGGAGAAAGCCGAGGTCGCGGGCTTCTTCAGCCGATTTAGAGACCTTGGCGGTGGCGATGGCCTCGAATGCCTTGATAACCGGGGGCATCGGGCCACCTTGCCGCTCCGGCGCCGTTGCCAGTTGGGCCAGCAAGGCGGCGCAGCCTCCCCAGCTCGGAACGATGCCGACCGCGGTTTCAACCAGCCCAATGTAAGTCTCGGCGTGGACGACCAGGGCGTCGCAATGCAAAAGAACTTCGCAACCGCCCCCCAGCGCCAGCCCGGAGGGCGCGCCAACGACCGGAAACGGCGCCAATTTCAGACGCGAGAATACCGTCTGGCCACGCCGCAGCAGCCAGCCGATCGCCGGCCACAGCCGCAGCGCCGCCGCCACTCGCAGCAGCGCAATGTTGGCGCCGACCGAGAAATTGGCGCCATCATTATGCACCACCAAACCCTTGAACCCTTTTGCCGGCAACATCCGCACCGCGCGGTTAGCCATCGCCAGGCTCCACGGATCGAGGGCATTCATCTTGGAGTGGAACTCGAGGCAGGCGACACCGTCGCCGAGGTCCCACAAGCTGGCCGAGCGGTTGGCGGCGAGCGGCGGCCCGGCCCGTTTGACATCGGCCAAAAGCAGCACTCCGGGCGGCCTTTCGACCGCGCGATAAGCGCCATTCCGGTCGAGTACGCTCAACCGGCCGGCATCGGTCCGATAGAAGGGGCGTCCATCCGCCAGTGCCGGAGGCACCGTCCGGCCTTCGGCGCGGAGACGCTCAGCGAGCCAGCCTGCGCCCAGCGCATCGATCATCTCGAACGGCCCTTGCTTCCAGCCGTAGCCAAGGCGCATGGCGCGATCGACCGCCTCCGCGTCGGCGGCAATATCCGGCATCACTTTGGCGGCATAGGCCAACGTCGCCGACAGCACGGCAAAGGCGAAACGGCCCTCGTGGCTGGAGTGGGCGAGCAGCGCCCGCAATCCGCCGCGCCGCGCGGCTTTTGCCGCTGGCGGCACGGGCCGGCGCGCCAGTGCGTAATCGCCGGTGGCAAGGTCGATCACCTCCTTGGCCCCGTCTTTGAGGCGGTAGAATCCACCCGTGCCCTTGCGCCCTGTCGCGCCGGCCGCGATCAGCCGGCCGACCAGTTCCGGCGCCGGGCCAAGACCAAGCAGGGCATCGTCCGCGGGAAGCGCCGCCCGAAGACTCGTCAGCACATGGGGCAGAAGGTCGAGCCCAATCAGATCGAGCAGGCCGAAAACCCCTGTCTTGGGCACCCCGGCAGGACGGCCCAGAACGGCATCGGCCGCCTCTACCCCGATGCCCCGGCGCACCGCCTCGATCAGCGCCGCATGCAGCCAGAAGGTGCCGATACGGTTGGCGATGAAGCCTGGGGTGTCCTTGCACTGGATCACGCTCTTGCCCAGCGCGCGGTCGGCGAAGGCTGAAACCCTGGCTACTGTTTCCGGGTCGCTATCGGGTCCGGCGACCACCTCCAGCAGCCGCATGTAGCGCGGCGGATTGAAAAAATGGGTGATCAGGAAAGCCCGGCGGAAGCGCTCAGGCAGCCCCTCGGTCAGCGCCGCCAGCGGCACCGTGGACGTATTGGAAGAGACTGCAACCCCTGGCCGCAGTACCGGTTCCAGACGCCGATAGATGGCGCGTTTGACTTCGGCTTTTTCCACCACCGCTTCGATGATCCAGTCGCACTCGGCAAGGCGGCCCAGATCGTCCTCGATATTGCCGGTCGCGATGCGGGACAGGAAACCGGGGTGCATCAGCGCCGCCGGCTCGCTTTTGGCCAGCCGGGTCCGTGCGGCCTCGGCGATGGCGTTGCGACTGGCCGAGCCCTCGCTGGCGACATCGACCAGCAGCACCTTGGCCCCGGCGTTGGCCGCCTGGGCGGCGATGCCGGCGCCCATCACGCCGGCGCCGATGATACCGACGCTGTTGATTCCAAGGGGGGCCACGCCGTCCATCACAGCGCTTCCAGCACCGTAGCGATGCCCTGACCACCGCCGATGCATTGAGTGGCCAAAGCGAAGCGGCCACCGGTGCGCTTCAGGAGCTGTGCCGCCTTGCCGGTGATGCGCGCCCCGGTGGCGCCGAGCGGATGACCGAGGGCGATCGCCCCGCCATCCAGATTGATCCGCGCCGGATCGAGCCCGAGGTCGCGGATGTTCGCTAGCGCCTGGCTGGCGAACGCCTCGTTCAATTCCACCAGATCGAGGTCGCCGACGGCGATGCCGGCGCGGGCCAATGCCTTTTTGCTGGCGCCCACCGGGCCGATGCCCATGACTTCCGGCCGACAACCCGACACCGCCACCGAACGGATGCGGGCCAGTGGAGTGAGGCTATGGTGGCGGGCGTACTCTTCGGAAGTGACGAGCACCGCCGCGGCGCCGTCCGTGAGCGGCGAGGAAGTACCCGCGGTCACCGTGCCCTTGGCGTCGAAGGCCGGCCGGAGGGCTGCCAGACTCGCGAGCGTGGTCTCAGGACGCAGGCATCCGTCTTCTGTCACGGTCCCGGAGGCGGCGGCGATCGGAACGATCTCGTCGGCCAGCCGGCCGCTCGCCCTGGCGTCAGCAGCCTTTTGCTGACTGTCGAAAGCGAACGCCTCCTGAGCGGCGCGATCCAAGCTATAGGCGCGGGCGACGTTCTCGGCGGTCTCTCCCATGGAGATGTAGGCCTCGGGCGCCCGTTTATAGAAGCCGGGATGAGGCAGTGGGTTGAAGCCGCCCATCGGCACCCGGCTCATCGATTCGACCCCCGCGCAGACGAAGACATCACCGGCGCCAAGCGCGATCGCCCCGGCGGCCATGTGCATGGCTTGCATCGAAGATCCACAGAAGCGGTTGACAGTGGCCCCGGCCACTGCCGGCGGCAATTCAGCCTGAAGGGCGACCAAGCGGCCGAGGTTCAGACCTTGCTCGCCTTCCGGAAAGGCGCAGCCGAGGATCAGATCCTCGATATCGGCGGGAGAAACCGCAGTGCGAGCGATCAGGCTGCGCACCACCTCGGCAGCAAGCTGGTCGGGGCGGACGCCGGCCAGCGCCCCTCTATGCGCCGGGGTGAAAGGCGAGCGAGCATAGCCAACAATAACGGCGTAGCGGCTATCCATGACCGCTCCTCTCTTCCCGCTTGGCCGCCTCCTGACGGGCCAGTTCCTGGCCCGAGACCTTGCCCACCACGGTCTTGGGCAGTTCGGAGCGGAATTCCACCGTGACCGGCCGTTCCAACGGGTTGAGGCGGGTGGCGACGAAAGCGAGCAGTTCCGCTTCCGAGACGTGCTCACCGTCACGCAACCGGACAAACGCCTTCGGCACCTCGCCGCAGCGCTCGTCCGGGATGCCAATCACCGCCGCCTCGGCCACCGCCGAATGGCAAAACAACGCTTCTTCAATAGTCCTTGGGTAAACATTGTATCCGGAACGCAGGATCACCTCCTTGATCCGCCCGGTCAGGAACAGGAAGCCGTTTTCGTCCCGATGGCCGACATCGCCAGTCCGCAGCCAGCCGCCCTGTAACACTTCGCGGCTCTCCTCGGGGTGGTTCCAATATCCCGCCATCACCTGCGGCCCACGGACCACGACCTCGCCCCTCTCGCCCGCGGGCAGTGCGCGGGTAGGATCATCGAGAGCGCGGATGTCCACTTCTGTCCTGGCCAGCGGCCGGCCGACCGAGCCAGGCGGTCCGATTTCCCCCAACCGATTGCAAGTCACGACCGGCGATGCCTCGGTAAGGCCATAGCCTTCCACGACCGGGATGCCGAACCGCTTCTCAAACCTCTGCTTGAGCTCGGTGGGCAGCGGCGCTCCACCCGAGATGCAGCATCGCAGCGAGGAAAGATCGAATCGTTCAACGCCAGGGTAGGACAGCATCGCCACGCACAAGGCGGGCACCACCGGGAACAGAGTTGGCCGCTCGGTCTCGATCGTGCGCAGCATCTGTTTCATGTCCAGGCGAGGCAGCAGCACGATCTCGGAGCGGCTGGCCAGCGCCAAATTCATTGCCGACGTCATGGCGAAGGCGTGGCACAGCGGCAGCAGGGCGAGCAGACGGCCGCCTTCCAACCCGGAATCCTCCAGCAGCAGCCGCACCTGCTCGACGTTAGCCATCAAGTTTGCATGAGTCAGTATCGCTCCCTTGGGTACGCCCGTGGTGCCCCCGGTATATTGCAGCACCGCTGGGTCACTATCGGCGTCGATCGTCACCGGCTCGGGCTCGTCGCCATTGCTAACCAGAGAATTGAACGGCAGGACGGCCGGGCTGTAGCGCACCGGCGCAATGCTGCCGCGCTTCAACACCCGGAACAGCAATCCCTTGGACAGCGGCATGGCGTCAGACAACGGACAAACCACCGCGATGCGCAGCTTGGTGCTGTGGAGCGCCGCTGCCACCTTTGGGTAAAGCACCTGGAGATCGAGGGTGATCATCACCACAGTGCCGGAATCGACGATCAGGGCGCGAATCTCGTCCTCGGTATAGAGCGGGTTGAAGGCGACCACCGTCGCCCCCGCCTTTAACGCACCGAAGTAGCAGGCAACGAAATAAGGCGAATTGGGCAGGCACAGCCCGACCCGCTCGCCCTTGCATACTCCGAGCTTTTGAAGCCCCTTAGCCACCCGGGCGGCGAGGCCGGCGACCTCGGCATAGCTATAGGTCCGGCCAAGAAAGCTTAGGCAAGGACGGTCAGGCGTGGCGGCGGCGGCCTGGTCGAGCAGCCAGGGAAGCGAAGTCGATAAGCCGGTCATGCCATCCCCTCCGATACCGGCCAATGCAGCAGTGAAACCGCGCTCCGGGCCGGAAGCTGGTCCCTCTCTGCCGCCAGCAGCGGACGCCACTCGCGCAAGGTCTGCTGAGAGATCGAATGGTTGCTGGCCGCGGGGGCGCGGCCTCGGTTGGCAATCTCGAAGCTGACGAAATGATCGAAGATGAAGATGCCCGCCTCGCACAGCAGGTCGTCCGGGTCATACATTTTGAACGAGTGGCCGATGCGCCGTTGCATCAGCGCGCCGAAGGTCCGGACGTACCACGGACAGGTGACAGCACTAGTGGTGAACGTCTTCTTTTCGCCCATGACACTGTGCCTTCTCGGCCATTCTACTTTTATAGGGCACAGGCAGCGCCGGCGGTAGTGGCGACAAGGTATCTGTCGCGGAAATAGTTAATCGATATGGAGGCCCCAATCGATTACGGCGCGCCAATCCGCAATTGATCGTCAAGTGGCCGGCGCGTGCATTTCACGTCGATTTCAGCCTCCTGAATCAATCCCGCCGCGCGCTTCTTCGCGTTCCTCGCTGATCACACAGTCAGACGCGATTCCCCCCGATCCGTGGCCGACATCGAAGCCACCATCAACATCCATGGCGAGTTGCAAACACTGATCTAGAACGGTTCATCAACACTTCCTGATGCACACTCTCCACAACCGAATGCATGCAGCGACAGATTTCACATTCAGGAAACCAGGACCTTGTGCGCAACTTTTCCTGCCCGAAAATCATTGTCTGAGTGGACAGCGATACGCGCAGCCCTGATTATTTTGCTTCTCGACCTCTGGTAGCAGTCTTTCGACTATGCTCAGACCAGCCGGGGATCGAAGGTTGGGTGTTGACCAATTATGATGTTTGCGCGACCCCTCAACATATCTCTCAAAAACTCCCTCGATCGTGCCGTCCGCCAGGAGTCCGCGTTGTCGCAAAATTCCACCCGCTGCAAGCCGAAGATCGGCATTGCGCTGGGTGCCGGCGCAGCGCGCGGCTGGTCTCATATCGGCGTCCTGCAAGAGCTTGCTGAGCATGGCATCTTCCCCGATGTCGTTGCGGGAACCTCGATCGGCGCCGTTGTCGGCGGCTGCTATGCTGCCGGCTGCCTCGATCAACTCACCGAATTCGCCCTCAGCTTGACCAGACGCCGCGTGCTCGGGTTTATGGATTTATCGCTCTCCGGCCTCGGCCTTTTTACCGGCGCGAAATTGAAGAAGAGCCTCGAAAAGGCATTGGCCGACGTCGCCTTCGAAACTCTCCCGAAGAGCTTTGCCGTCGTCGCGACAGACATGGTGACCGGCCATGAAGTCTGGCTGCGGCGGGGCAATCTCGTCACGGCGATCCGCGCTTCCTATGCCCTGCCCGGCATTTTCGAGCCTGTGCAGATCGACGGCCACTGGCTCTTTGATGGCGCACTCGTTAATCCGGTGCCCGTCAATGTTTGCCGTGCGCTCGGCGCCGACATGGTCATTGCCGTCACTGGCAACAATGCCTACCACAGCGCGATGCTGACCGACGGCCTGGCACAAGTCGATCCGGAGCGTGTGACGGCAAGCGTTGAGGCTTCGCCTCGGCGGCCACGCGGCGTGCCTGGGATCGCACGCGCCGTGATGGGTGCTTTCGACATCGCTCAGGACAGGATTTCGCGTTCAAGGCTCGCTGGCGATCCGCCTGATGTGATGATCAGTGCGCACAACGCCCATATCGGCATGTTTGATTTCCATCGTGCTACGGAACTGATCGCCATTGGCCGCGAAGCGGCGAGACACGTTCTCGCTGAGATTACCCGTCACAAAGCGTATATGCCGCGCGACGAGACTGACGCAGCGCAAGCCGCAGAATAAGACGCGTGCATATTCGTTTGGATGATGAAGCCGAACCTCGATTTCCATTTCGAACTTGAGTTGTGCAAGAACAGGATGATTATGGAACACCTTTATCGCGAGGTTGTTTGACGTTCGCTACAGGCGACGGCAGACTGCCGCGAAAGCGGCTTCGTTCAATCCCGATTCCCTCAAATCATGACAGACTCTAGCTAGAGGCGCTCTCGGGTCAGTTCACCTACTCCGCAATACTTGCCGTCGTAATAAACGAGTGGCTTCGGCGCTCCGACACCGGCATCGATTACTCTCCCAATGAAAATCGTATGAGTTCCAACGACGGCCTGCGCTTGAGTCAAGCAATGCAAATAGCCCGCCGTACCGCTGATCGCGGGGCATCCATCGTTCAGCAGTTTATGACTCACCTTCGCAAAAGGTTCGGTGCCTTTAGAGGCAAATAACTCTGCTATATCCTGCTGCCCATCATTGAGAATGTTGACCGTAAAGGCTTGCTTGTTCTCTATGTGCGGGTGTGTCCGCGTCGACCTGTTCACGACAATAAGAATGGTAGGCGGATCGGCACACACACTACAGACTGCAGTCGCGGTCATTCCATGCAGTCCATCCTCGCTGGCTGTAGCGATCACCGTTACTGTGCCTGCCATCTGCCGCAGGACCGATTTGAACACATCAGCCTCTACGACATCGGCGTCGAGCACATTTGCAATTTTGGTAATCGGTAGCGCTACGGTGGAATTCGTACTCATCGTTCAAGATCCCTCCTACCTTCTGATTTTCCCGCTGCTCTAGTATCCAACCTTTAGACCGTAGCCTTCGAGGCTGGCCGCTACAGACTCGTTTTTAGAAGTAAGAATGACGTCCTCCACCGATATGTCCCGCAGGATCTGCACACACAGGCAGTAGTCGCGATGGCGTGGTGCCCGATGCGTGAGGGGGTATCCCGCCATCACCCGAGCCCCGAGTGTCTCTTGCTTTTCTCCTCCGATCAGCAGAACGACGCCGCGCCCTTCATGCAAAATCTGGCGCATTCCAGAGCCAAACTCGTCGGCATGGGTAAGAAAGAGATCGGAGATCGCATCAACAAAATGCAAATTGACGAGCGCTGGTGAGCGGTCATGGACCAAGTCGCCTTTCACGAGTGCTAAGTGCTCGCCGCCTTCCACCTTGTCTCTGTACACTGAGAGGTTCCATTCGCCGAACATTGGGTGATTTATTTTCGAGATGGCGATTTGTTCGACGAGCTTTTCGGTTCGATGCCGGTACTCGACCAGGTCAGCGATTGTGCCAAGCTTTATCCCATGCTGACGGGAGACAGCCGCGAGATCCTGGAGACGCGCCATTGTGCCGTCTTCATTCGTCATTTCACAAATCACGCCTGCGGGTATCAGCCCTGCAAGCCGTGCTAAGTCTACCGCAGCCTCAGTATGACCCGGCCGTGCCAGCGTGCCTCCATCTTGAGCGCACAGTGGCAATATGTGGCCTTGCGAGACGATGTCACTCGCCTTGGTTTCCGCGCCTACCGCTACCGCAATAGTTCTCGCACGGTCAGCCGCAGAAATGCCTGTCGTAACTCCGTCACGGGCTTCGATTGGTTGAGTGAGCGCCATTTCGGCTTTTGTTTTTGGCGAACGTACTGCTAAATACAGGCCAAGTTTCTGAACGCGTGAAGACGTCAAAGCTAGGCATATTAAGCCGCGCCCATACCTCGCCATAAAATTAACTGCGTCGGCGGTAGCAAATTGCGCCGGGATAATGAGATCGCCTTTATTTTCGTGATCTTCATCATCGAGCAAAATTACCATTCGGCCAGATGCCGCCTCAGCTATCACCTCGTCGGCGCTGCTGATAATAGGACGGCGTATCGATACAGGTACATGGTTCATCTTGTGCTCCTGGTGTTACCCGCGAAGCGCCTCTAATGTAATGCGATTCAAAGAGGCCCGAGCGACAAAGAAAGTTTGCGGCCCGGAGCTCTCGGGAGGACTTTCAGCTCCGGGCCGCGATGTCCCAAAAGGGGCGGGACAACTGCTGCTGTTTTTTGTTCCTAGGGTATCGAACACGGAGACGATCGCGGTTGGGTCAGGAACTGCGCCAAAGCTGCTGTCTGATACCAGCCAACCGGTCGGAACAATCATCACTCCGCTCCGAAAGTCGATTTCGAATAGATTCTGCCGGTCAGTAGAAAGGCCGCCTCGCTCGCAGCGCGGCCGACTTGGTTGAGGAGTGTCTTATTGACAATTCGACCACCTTCAAAATCGATATCCACCCCGAATGGGGCGGACGCGGCGGTCTGCACATTGAAAAACCCCATCAAGGGTCGAAACTGATGTTCGATCGCCAAAGCATGGTGAGGGGCACCTGCCGTTGCCGCAATTACGGCGAGGCCATTGGCGATACGGTCTCTGTCGACGAGGTCGAAATAATGCTTGAAGATGCCGGTATAAGTGCCGCGATAGATCGGCGAGCCGATGACCATGAGATCGGCTTGTTCTGCAAGAGAGACCAGTTCTTCGCCGCGCTGCGTGAGCTTATCGCGTGAAATCCCGCTGAATATTTCAGAACTTTCTGCGGCAAGATCAACGCGTTCAGATCTCACTTGCGCTTTCGCGGAAATGGAATCGACGATACTTTGCAGCAATATGCCGGTACGAGAACCAACTCGCGGACTGCCATTGATCGATACAATTAGATGCACCGCGCGTCTCCTCCTGACAAATTTCGGATCGTTTAGCCGGTCACGACGACATTGAAGCAAAAGCCTTCTCGAACTCGCGCGAGTCGCGCGACGTTGCCTTACTTTCACCGGTGAGCGTTGATTGCGTGCGCCCCCTCCTCTGAGCCTCGTGCTTTTAAGCGGTATTCGCTGTGATGCTCTTTGAGCGGGCGGATCACCCTTTTCATGAAAGGACCTGCGTCACGCATAGGGTCGTCGAATTGGCAAACGATGCGATCGACTCCCATGCCTGCCAGTACTGGAATACGCTCCTGGAGGTCTTCGAAGCTCCCGATTAACCCGAGTTCGAAGCCGGCATTCGAGTCGACCATCTGCTCTTCGTTAAGTTGAGACCATGCGTATGCTTCGGATTCATCCATCACTGAGCGGAAGAACGAGATGGTCTCTAAATTCCTGTTTGCTACGACCGCACGCACACGATCTTTCGCCTGTTCAGAAGTTTCAGCGGCGACCACATATGCGTTCGCGGCGATGGAGACATGCCTCCCCCATCTGTTCGCCTCCTGTTGAACCTTCTGAATTTGGCTTCGCAGATCGGCGTCGTTCATGCCGTTCAGGAAAAGGCAATCACCCCACTCTGCAGCCATTTTGATGGCCCGGTCTGAATGACCTGCAATCCATAGTTCCGGCATCGACTCAGGGTCGAGCCCATAACTCGGAGCTGCAACATTTTCTGAACTGTGGTGATTGACGAGCTCCGGGGATGTGAAGTCGGCTGGTGGCCCAAACAGGCTATAGAGCGATCGAAGAAATGCATCTGCTCTGTCGTATCGCCGTTGATGGTCCAGCCAACTCACGCCTGACAACTCGAATTCGGTTTTCCACCAGCCGCAAACAATGTTCATAGATAAACGTCGCCGACTAATCTTGGACAGCGTGTCGAGCATTCGCGCGACCAGAAACGGCGAACGAAAGCCGGGTTTGATCGCTCCGCACAGACCAATCTTGTTGGTGGTCGCAGCGACGGCGGCGAGGATGCTCCAGGCATCAGCGACCCCTTCCTCGGGACCGTGAATGCAGTTCAACAGATTTTCCGACGCGTAGAGAAAATCAAAGCCCATCGCCTCGGCCTGCTGGGCGATCGCCAGACACGCCGGCACGTCCGGACCGGATTGTTGACCAGCTACCCGCAACCATCCCCCATAGACCGGCAGCCAAATACCGAACCTGACCTCGTCCGGACGCACGATTTTATTATAGTCAGCCATACCTATTGCCCCATCACACGGCAGTATATTTTAAGTAGTATTACCGCATATCATGTAAAATATGTCACAATATTGCGATATACACTCGACATATACGATCGAACGGTCTCATAGATTGAGACGCTATCCAATGTTATGAGGAACGATACACCATTATTACGTCAGGTCAACGACAAAATATGATTTTATCAAGTAAAAACAATAACTTATATTATTTGAATTCATGGACTATCTGATTGTCCCGGGCTCTGACGGAATGAAGAGTGATCCAGCGTAATGTGACATGAAAAAAAGTTATGATTGGTATCGGACTCGCCCGGGGTATCGGATGGAATTAGGCTCGAACTCCCTATCCATCAGCAGTCGTGCCTTACATGAGCTCTTGTCCTGCAACCGTTAGACCATAGCCTTCAATGCCGACGAGGGTCCGCTCGCGGTTTGAAAGGATGATCATCTCCTTGATGCCGATATCGACCAGGATCTGGGCGCCTAGACCGTATTCGCGAAGCTCTCGTTCCGGGCGCGAATGCGGGCTGCGATTTCCAACACGCTCGGATAACGCTTCTCGACGGGCATCATTAATAAGGACGATGGCGCCACGACCGCGACGCATTATCTTGAACATCGCCCCGTGCAAACCCTGGTTCGGCGAAGCAAGTATTACGTCACTGACCTGGTCCGAACTATGCACAAAGACAAGCGCAGGCGTTGATTTCGTCAGATCACCCTTGATTAATACGATGTGTTCCGCGCCTTCAACCGCGTCTCGATAAATGATCAACTGCCATTCTCCGAAACTCGGGTGATGAATTTCGCTACGAGCAACCGGCGTCACAAGGCGCTCATTCCTAAGTCTGTAGGCGATCAAATCAGCAATCGTCCCAAGCTTTATACGATGCTCGCGGGCGAACGCCTGAAGGTCCGGCATACGCGCCATCGTACCATCGTCTTTCATGATTTCACAAATCACGCCAGAGGGATTAAGTCCTGCGATGCGCGCAACATCGACCGCCGCTTCAGTATGGCCTGCGCGCATTAGCGTGCCTCCCTCACGAGCCTTTAGTGGAAAAACGTGGCCCGGTGTTACGATATCGTTTGAACCCGTCTCTGGATTGATCGCGACCGCGATCGTTCGCGCCCGGTCCGCCGCAGAAATTCCAGTTGTGACGCCTGTACGTGCCTCAATCGAAAGGGTAAAGGCCGTCTGAAGTCCTACCGAAACTGACTGCGCCATCGCACTCAACTTGAGATGCGCCACTCGCTGAGGCGTCAATGCAAGGCAAATCAGGCCTCGGGCATATCGGGCCATGAAATTCACAACGTCAGCGGTCGCGAATTGAGCTGGGATGACAATGTCACCCTCGTTCTCGCGGCCTTCATCATCGACGAGGATAAAGCATCGACCAGCTTTCGCCTCTTCGATGATTTCCTGCGCAGAACTGATTTCGTCTACGCTACGGTAGGGCACTATGCAATTCATAGCGCTACTCCTTCTGGAATTTGCGACGTCATCCAATCGCTGCTCACCCTGTGCTAACCAAAAGTACTCCGCGTCACAGGATCCGACCGCTCCAGTTCGCGCACAAGCGGTATAACGCGTTCGCCGAAGAAGCGGGTCTCTTCATGAAAATGGAGGAACCCGCATAGAATTAGATCGACGCCAATCTTTCGAAAATTATGGATCCTCTGAGCAATCTGCTCTGGTGTTCCGATCAGGTCGGTCTTGAAACCATCGTTGTATTGGACAAGATCGCGATCCGTCGATTCAGTCCACATACCTTCATGTTCCTTGGTCGATTGGCCAGCCTCTTTTACCGCCTCCTTGAATCCCCCGATGGCGACCCCGTCCGCGGATCCAACAATCCGTTCGAGTTCATCTCGAGCTTCTGTTTCAGTTTCTCGTGCTATAACGAAGGCATTCACACCAAATTTTAGTGTGCGGCCACGGACGAAGGCGAGTTTTTTTATGTTGTCGATCTGCTTTTTGAACCCCTTCGTTGAATTGCCATTCATTAAATACCAATCAGAAACCGCCGCAGCCATACGTTGAGCTGCGAGCGAGTTCCCACCCTGGAATATTTCCGGCGTTGGCCGTCCTGGAATGGCCAGCGGCTTCGGCTTAAGCGTGTAGCCCTGAATATTCCAGTACTTGCCGTCGAAGTGAAAATTGTCTTCTGTCCACGAGCCCCGCAGAATCTCAACAAACTCTTGGGACCTGACATAGCGCTCGTCGTGCTCGAACCACGGCACGCCTAGCGCGTCATATTCCTCACGAAACCATCCGCTCGCAATGTGGATTGACCATCGGCCATTGAAGATCTGATCGGCAGTGGCGCCGTGCTTCGCCATCACAGCAGGATGGAACATTCCAGGCAGTGTTGCTGTGATGATGTTGAGCCTGTCGGTGCAACTAAGCAAAGCGGCGGTAAACATGAGCGAATCGTGTTGATACTCCGCGCCGTAACTCCCCATGAAGCGGATCTGCGTTAGCCCATAGTCGAAGCCAACTTCCTCGGCAATCTTAACCAGGTTGATATTGTAGTTCAGACCCCAGTCTGTTCGCTGAGGAACCTTGCTAACCACTAGCCCTCCGCTAACGTTTGGAATCCAATGCGCGAACTTCATTGGACTAAGGGTCCCGGTGCTCATATCTGTCATCCTACTCATATCTGCTACCTAAAGTTCGTCGTACCCTCTCTCATCGCATCGCGGTCAATAAGGTCAAAGAAGCTCTTTAGTAGGACCGTATAGGTGTCGAGATAAATGAGAGGCTCAACAACCAACAGAGTCGCTCGTTCGATGAGTTGGAGGGTATTCTCGTCATTCGCCGCTATATCCTGCCGCGTCAGCCGACACATGTATTTCGAAGCGATATCGGAAAGGACCCCCGTCTGATTTTTTATTGAGATAAAGGACACAATGGCGTCAGCCACAGCATCGGCCAAAGCGCCCTCTTGGAGAATCTGCCTAGACTCCCGTTCGATATTATTCCTACGGAATATTCCCCGAAGGATTCTCCATTTAGTTTTGTATTGACCGGCGGTTTCGTTGAAGCAGTCATTCAAGACTTGTCCAAAAAGAAGCAGGCGCCAATCGCGCCGGCCGTGACCAAATCCAACACAGCGCCGATATAGACGAATGCTGGATTCACGCCGGCTAGTCCGATAATTACAGCAGAAAGAATTACGGCTATCGCCATCGGCGCCGTGTAGTGCCGCGTATCTACACTATCGAACGAAACTGTATTTAGTCCTTTCCGATTTGCGCTGAGAGTTCGAACGATCCCGTACAGATATCCTGAAATAAACAGGATTGCTGCCCCCACGGCCAGAATCACAAAGGCGATCCACCACTCGTTTATAAACGACATATGCGACCTCCATCTTTCCTCAAAAACGGCGCGTAGCTTCCAATCCCTTTTGACTTTTCTCGCCTCCTTCAAGAAGGCAGTTATTTAGCGTTATATTTTGCTGCTTAGCATTTCGGAGTCCGGCTTTCCGCCAGGTAAAAGTTCGTCGTCCATACGGCCGAGCGAATCCATGTCGAATCGCTTAGAGGAGAGCATCGATGCACCAACGCACACGATGGCGCTGATTGCGACGATTGAAAGGGTGCCCCAGAGGTCCCCGTACATGTGTTTTATTGGCATGCCGATCAGAATCGAAAGCGCAATTCCACCCACGAAGCCCACCGTGGTCGTGCGTGGCCAGATTATGGCCAGTACTAACGGTACTAAGATCGACGTCTTCAGAGCGTAAGTCGTCAGAACCAGCGTCGTGAAATCGGCACCCGCGAGAACAACGATGGCGGCGAAAATTCCGCCTAACAGCATGGCGATTCGTGTGACCATGAACAACGCCCGCTCTCCCGTATGAGGTGCATAGCGCTTCACGATATCGACAGCTACTATAGACGACAGAGCAGAACTGCCTCCGTCGATGACGGAATAGCAAGCTGCCAGGACCACGAGCACATATATGAGCACAAGAGTCGTTGGAAGACCGATGTGAGAAACAATGTACGGACCGACAGCCACGACGTCGCCCATCGGAAAATCATGTAGCGTCAATCCATAACCAATCCCCACAAGGCCTAGCATGCCGAGACATATCGGGATGGGATAAAACAGTGCTCCGCCCAGAAGAAAGATGCGGTTTACATGACGCGGCTGAATGGCCCACACTTTCTGCCAGAAGGTCTGATCAGCGACGACCGAGGCCAATAAACCGAACGCCAGAGTGATGCCAAATCCCGTTGCCGCTTGCCAGTTTCTTGCGCCAGTAATGCTGAGATCTTGCGGATCGTGCGCCCGGACCGCACTAAGGACGGCGGTTGCATGGCCAGGGACAGCCTGAAAGACCGTCACCACGATTATTGCGGCGAGCACCGTTATCGCGAAGGTATTCAATGTTCCAGTCATCATGGAAGTCCAAAGACCTCCAAAATAAGAATAAGCGAGAACGATGACGACCGTCGCCAGCACGGCAACTCTCCAGTTAATTCCGAAGACAGTCGACATCACGATTGACGTTCCCTTCAGATTGATCAGGATCTCGAGGAGAACACCGAAAATCATCGTCAACGTGGTGACAGCGGCAGCCACTTGAGAGTTTCCAAAACGCTTGAATGCAAACTGAGCTATGGTGTAGCCGGCCGGCATTTTCTTCTTCAAAATTCGACCGAGCGGCACCATCGCCATCACCGCAAATCCATTCGGAACGACAAACCAGAAAAGTCCCGAGAGCCCCCATTGGTAAGTCATCCCGGAGCTCATCAACACCGCCATCGCCCAAGTCCATACGGAGATTATAGCTCCGACGCCGAAGCCGAGCCCAACATTCCGCCCCGAGACGATGTAATCACTGGTTGTTTTAACCAGCCGCCGTTTGATGGCGTACGCCAGAATTAAAAGCACCAGTCCAAGACCAATCATCAAGCTCCAACCTAGAATCGGAGTCAGCCCTGGAGTCAGGTGTAAGGTGGCCTTATCCATTTATTTCCCCCTCAAATTAGCATTGTGATTGCTTGGTACAGTGAGCGCTTGTCGGGGCCGCTATGCCGTAAATTCGATCGAGGACAGCCGATCTCAGTTGAGCTCCGCAACATCCGTGCCAATTCCATGCCAAGAAAGCGAAGGCGCAGATTCGTTTAGCGAAGTGGAACCGTTGAGGGTCGGATTGAGCACACAGCACCACAGGTGCGCGGCGTGGTCATCCGTTTCGTTCGGTTGTTCTGGAGGCGCTGGGCAGCCGTATGAAAGCCAGTACTTTTGCTGTTCACGGATAAACGGTGGCCGCAGATTGCGTTACAGAGTGTCACGAAAAAAAGACAGAAATATCCATACGGAACTCAACTCCAATTCGTCGACACGAAACAGCCGCCACGAATCCGCGCCTTTAGCCGCTGGCACAAACTTTGCGGAACGTTCACGGACAAGGACGGAGATGACGAAAATGAAGTTCGGCATCTGGCATCCTGTGTATGACGGCTCGATGGACAACCGCGTTGGCGGACTTGTTAGTATTCGACATCGTGGACTCTAACGTCGGCTTCGCGGTTGGATTCGCCGAAGCACTGCGCTCAAAAATCAGGGGAGGGATTTATGTAAGCGGCTCATGTGCGAGATGAGCGCGATTAGCAAAACGAGTTGATAAAACGGCGAACATCAAGAAAGCAGTTCGATAGGAGATTAACAAAATGACGAACAAGAAACGAGTTCACCTGTTGGGGTTCATTCAGAATGGCGTCAACAGCCATGCGACTGGTATGTGGCGGAACGCCAGGGACAAGGTCAATTGGGACTGGCGACGTCCGCCCTATTGGCAGCACATGGGTCAGACCATGGAACGCGGTTTTTTCGACGCCATGTTCATCGCCGACGAACTAGCACCCTACAGCAACGTGGATGGGAAGTCGGACGAGTGCGTGAAATGGGCGGTGCAATGCCCGGTACATGAGCCATCAACAATCGTGCCGATCATCACGACGGCGACCAAGCATCTAGGCGTGGGAGTGACGCTGTCTACGGCGTTCGAGCATCCGTACTCGATGGTCCGGCGGCTCTCGAGCCTGGATCACCTCTCCTACGGGCGCGTCGCATGGAACGTCGTTAGTTCGTACTCGAAGAGCGAATGGAACGCTTACGGCGCCGACATGGCCACACGCTACGACCGCTACGCACGCATGGAAGAGTATATGGAGGTTTGCTACAAGTTGTGGGATTCCTGGGAGGAGGATGCGATCATTGCCGACCAGGTGAGCGGCATCTACGCCGACCCAACGAAGGTGCATGAGGTTGATCACCAGGGTGAGTTCTTCAAGTGCAAAGGTCGGTCGTTCGTGTGCCGTTCGCCGCAGGGGCGTCCAGTGCTGTGGCAGGCCGGGTCATCCGACCGCGGGCGCGACTTTGCTGCCAAGCATGCAGAGGCGATCTTCGCGGTCCACCCGACAGTGGAACGGATGCGGGAGTATACAAACGATCTGAATCATCGGCTACAGGCGACGTTCAACCGCGAACCGGGGAGCGTTAAGCGCATCTATGGGCTTCAAACGTGCGTTGCGGAGACCCGCACGGAGGCGCAGGAGAAGTGGGAGCGGATTAAAGCGAATATCCCACTCGAAGGGGCGCTTGCATGGATCTCGGGTCACTTCGGACCGGACTTCACCAAGTTCAAGCCAGATGATTTGATCCAGGACATCGAGATCCCCGGGATCCAGGGGCTTTTCGAATCAATGCTTCATTCCAAGGGCGGGGCGCCGGTGACGGTGAAGGAAGGGGCGCTCTATTATGCCCAAGGCATGGGAATGCCCTTGGCCTGCGGCACAGCCAAGGATATCGCCGACCAGATAGAATACTATATGGACGAGGGCGGTGCCGACGGCTTCATGCTTGCGGCCACGTACACGCCAGGCTGCTACGAGGAGTTCGTGGATTATGTGGTGCCGGAACTACAGCGCCGTGGCCGCCTCCGTACCGAGTACCGCCACAACACTCTGCGCGAGAACCTACTCGAGCCGGATGACGAAACTCCCTCCATCAACACAATCGATCTGACGGCGCGCAAGAGCCGGACTGGAACATAATCGGCGGCGATCACTTCCGCAAAACAACGCCGCCAATATGCGGTCGGGGTCGCCATCATGTTGGAAGGCCACCTGACACACGCGATGACGGCTCTTTCGTTTTTGCTTCCTACACACTACTCATCACGCCGGTAAGAGAACGATATCCATAAGCAGGTCCAAATTGGCGCGATAGGCAACATCAATTAAGCTGCGCTAATCCCCGTAGGCTGTAGCTGCTCCTGCTCCGCCCCGTAATTCGTGGCGGGGCAGGAGGATTCTAAATCATCGGGTTTCAGAAGCAGAGTTTGACGTACTCTCCGTTTGTCTGCGTTTATAGCAAACCCTGCTCTGGGCAATTAGCGGCTATTGAGATCAAGTCAAATGGCTCGTTAAAGACGAGATGAAATGCATTTGTTAGAAATGACGAGTCCCAACGCTTTCCCAGCCAGCCGCTTCAAAACTAAGTCAATAGCCTAACGGTACTACATATTAGAATTTTTGCGGCCTCCCTTGACGAGCTTCAGTTCTGGTTGAGCCTGATCATCTGGCTCAAGTAGGTTCTCGCGCAGCGTAGTATAACGATACTTGGTGCGAACGCGCCCTCGCCGTTGCAACTCAGGAATCACATAGTCGACAAATTCTTCAAAGCATCCAGGTGTGTAGGTTGCCGCAAGCATGAAGCCATCCGCTCCACCTTCATCCATATAAAACTCCATCTGATCAGCGATATCTTTTGCTGTGCCGCACGCTAACGGCATGCCCATTCCCTGCGCGTAGTACAAGGCTCCCTCCTTGACTGTCACGGGTGCCCCGCCTTTGGAATGGATCACCGACTCGAAGAGCCCCTGGATACCGGGGATTTCGATGTTTTGAAGACAATCGTTTAATTTGAATTTCGTGAAATCAGGACCGAAATGGCCCGATATCCATGCAAGTGCCCCCGCTAAAGGAATGCACGATTTGATCCGCTCCCATTTGTCTCGCGCTTCCGCCCGCGTATCAGCGACACAGGTTTGCAGCCCATAGATACGCTTTACACTACCGGCACGGCGGTTGAATTTATTCACTAGACGGCGATCAAGATCGTCTGTGTACTCTCGCATTCGCTCGACAGTCGGGTGAACCGCAAAGATGGCCTCCGCGTGCTTGGCAGCAAAGTCGCGGCCACGGTCAGAGGAGCCGGCTTGCCACAGCACTGGATGCCCCTGCGGGGATCTACATACAAAAGACCGACCTTTACATTTGAAATACGTTCCTTCGTGATTAACTTCATGAACTTTCGCCGGATCGGCATAAACGCCACTCGCTTTATCCGAGATGATGGCGTCTTCTTCCCATGATCGCCAAAGCTTGTAACAAAGATCGACATATTCCTCCATGCGGGCGTACCGATCATAGCGCATGGTCATTTCTTGTCCGTAGGCGTCCCATTCGCTCTTTGAATAGGAACTGACCATATTCCAGGCGATCCGGCCATTCGAGAGATGATCAAGGCTGGAGAGACGCCGAACCATTGAATAGGGATGCTCGAAGGCGGTCGAGAGCGTGAGTCCCACCCCTAAATAAGTCGTAGCCGTCGTGATGATTGGCACAATCGTCGAGGGTTCATGTACAGGGCATTGCAAGGCCCACTTCACGCTCTCGTCTGATTTTCCATCCACGTTGCTGTAGGGTGCGAGTTCGTCGGCAACGAAAATAGCGTCAAAAAAACCCCGCTCAAGAGTTCGGCCCATATGCTGCCAGTAAGCGGGACGGTTCCAATCCCAGTTGACCTTGTCTTTGGGATGGCGCCACATCCCGGGCGCGTGGCTGTTCACCCCGTGCTGAACGAAGGCATACATATGCGCTTTTTTCTTGGGCATTTACTTACCTCCGACGCCCTTTGCCTCCCCAACCGAACTTCGCAATGCTCAGCGCCACGAGCTCTATCCGGGGCATCTTGAACTACGCTCACATTCTTGCGCCGCCTTCTGGGACGCGGACAACATGAAACCAACCGCCTCTCGGCCTCGGTTTTTCGAAGACGCCACAACTATCAATCAGTTTCCTAGCTCTGCAAATTCTTACTAATGGACGTTATTTTCTAATGCCTAGCCTTTTCATCTTTCGATAGAATGTCAAACGACTCACACGCAAATCCCTTGCTGTATGGGCTATATTCCAATGATGTTTGGCTAACTCTTTCAAGAGCGCCCCACGTTCCGCCTCCTCCACCACGTTTAATGCCACAGAAGGATCTATAGCTTCATCGCACATGGACTCGGCTGCAATGTCAATCGGCGCAACGTTTTTTAACATGGCTGTTTCTGAGGGGTGGACGAGAGTCTCGGTTGGAGCCTTAATCTCTTCCGGCAAAAAGTGGGATGTGATTGTCGAGCCGCCGCACATCGCGAACGCCACCCTTATAACAGTTCGAAGTTGCCTGATATTGCCAGGCCAATGATACTGTTCCAAGATGTCGAAAGCGCAGTCGTCGATTGCAACCGCCGACTTCCGCCTTCCTTCCAATACATGATATCTCTGGCTCTCCAATTCGATTATATGTTCAATCAGACTGCACTTGTCAGATCGCTCACGCAGCGGCGGCAAAGTCAACATCAGGCCTTGAAGGCGAAAGTAAAGGTCCGAGCGAAATCGACCAGCGGCGACCAGCTCCCGCAGATCGCGGTTTGTTGCGCTGATAAGAGCAATATCCACGCTGATCGACTTTTCCGCTCCTAGTGGCTGAACTTCCCGTTGCTCTAAAACCCGCAACAGCCGCGATTGTAGCTGTAGAGGCATGTCTCCGATTTCATCCAGAAAAAGCGTCCCCTTGTCAGCTATAAGAATTTTGCCCTTTTGGCCTTCGCGGCTTGCCCCCGTAAAGGCACCTCGCGCATAGCCAAACAACTCACTCTCAATCAAAGTCTCCGGAATGGCCGCACAATTCACCACAACAATTGGTCTTCTGTCGCCATCCCGAGATGCGTGGATAGCTCGCGCCATAACCTCCTTGCCGGTGCCAGTTTCTCCCTGGATTAGAATGGGGATCTGCCTATCGCGTACGCTTTTCACATAGCGAACGTTCATCGCCATCCTGGCATCACCCAACGCAAGTTCATCGAGTAATAGCTCGCGCGCTACCGGATCGTGACTGGTCGACGCTTGTTTTCGCTTTGCACATGTCGACTTGATATCGTCCTTCGACGGCGAAATGGGCCTGGGCAGTTTCATCGTGGCAAAGTATCGCCGGTTACGCAGCGCGTCATAGATCGGGACGAATCCATTTAGCTGGCCGGCGCCCCGATCGACTAATTCCTCGTGAGTCGACTTAAAAACCTCGTCGAACGCTTTACCAACCAAATCCTCGCAATTCCCGTATTCTAGCTGCGAAATCGCATTTCGATTACCACCCAGAATAATCCCGTCGTCTGCCAGCGCGATTTCCGCCTCACGTATTCCGCCAATGAATTCGGCGCGATTATGGAATCGAACGATCGCAGAGTTCTTGAAGCAATTTAAAAAAAACGAATTTTCAATCATTCTTGCACTTGTATTCACAAGGGCAAGCGTGTGCCGTTGAGCAACTTCCGATCGCCCGGCAGCATTCAGAACAGCAACGACATGTCCTTTGTAGTCGCAAATCGGCGCGCTCGAACATGTAAGCTCAATGTTACGGGCAACGAAGTGATCACTCTGGTGAACGACCAATGGCTCTTTTTCGAAGAGACAAGCACCAATCGCATTTGTGCCCTGCGAATGTTCATCCCAGTTACCTCCAATAACGAGACCAAGTTTCGAAAACGAATCGACTAATTCCAGATCGGCTATGTAATCCAGAATTACAGCATCTGAATCCGCGATCATCACAGCGAATCCAGAGCCGGCGATTTGCTCGTAAAGATTCCTCAGTTCCGAACGAGAGATGGCAAGTAAATCAGCGAGGTGCTCCTGCCGTTCCTGTAAGTCCGACGCCGGCACAATGGCAACGTCCGGCATATCAGCCGGATCCAATCCATATTCCTGGATGCAACGCCTCCAGGATCTGCTGATTGGGTCCGCCAAGGTCTGCCCCAAGACGGAATTGACCGTGGCTTTGACGTAAATAGCGTGATCCTTGATCACTTCCGTCATTTCGCAGATCCTGATTTTTCCACGTTGCCGTTGCGAATTGTGTTGGAGTTGGGTGACGCTATCTCCAAGGTATCGAGAGTACCGGGTTAGTCAATTGAAGAAGCGCGACACGCCGCTCAGGCGCTAGATCAACATGCTGTTGCTGGACGGGAGATCACAAGTAACGTCCTGGTCTCCTCCTTTATGTCACCGCGTGCGTGGTGCCGAGAAGCGACCACAAAGCGGAGATCGTTGTCGAACTGCGACAGATGCCCATGGAAAGTGTCATCCGCGATCCTGCTACGGAGTCGATCGACCAAATTCGTTCTGCTGATCACGAATCCAAAGCGGCTCGCCGGCCTCTCATCATCGCAACTGGAGTCGCTGGTTCTGCATCTATCCGATCAGTGGGCGCGCTCGACACACTCAACGTCGATGATCGCCAAGAAAGCCGTACTGCGTAGCAATCATATGTAGCCATGCTGGGAGGCGGAATCGCACAGTCTCATACCCGGATCTCAGAGGTCGCTCCAGGCTCGCGCCTAGCATTACTAAGTCGGTAGAATGTGGCCGCACCTTTCTCGCTTCGTTGCCAAATAATGCGCATTGAACGAAGTTGGCGTCACCGCGTGTGGCACCATCTCTACGACTGTTATGGCCAAAGACTGCAAGTTCTGACATTTGGCAGGATTGTTCGATAGCAGGCGAATTCTATTTGCACCGAGCGTCTTCAGCATCGAGGCTGCTGCGCCGTAGGAGCGTGGATCGTCTTCCCAGCCCAGCAAATGGTTCGCATCTACTGTATCGGCCCCTTCATCTTGCAAATGATATGCCCGGATCTTGTTTGTCAGACCAATTCCTCGTCCTTCTTGAGGCAAATAAAGAAGAATTCCGCAGCCCTCATCGATGATCCTGGAAACGGACGATCGCAACTGTTCACCGCAATCGCATCTTAAACTACTCAGAAGATCTCCCGTCAGGCAAGATGAATGGAGCCGAACTAACGGAGCTGTCGCCGCGTCGATGTCGCCGATCTGCACCGCGAGATATTCGGTTCCGTCGAAATCGGATCTAAAAGCGAACATGCGAGCATCTTTACAGCCATCAATAGGCACATGAGCGGCCCCGCAGAGCGTGACAGTCTGTTCGAAGTCGATACAAGCAGCAAGCATTTCGCTAATATCAATAGTGAGTAAGCGCTCTCGCGCAGAAAGCATCCGAGCGTTTGTTACCGAAGCTAATGCGAAGGTCGGAATCAAATGACCGTTTCGCGCAAGCTTTATTGCCGAAGCTGCCGAGGATGGAAGCTCAACGATACGCGCATCGCCCTCTAATTCATTAGGGAGCAGCCGCCGTGTAAAATCTGAAAAGTATTGTAAGCACGAAAATGTTCTACAAACGCGAAGGGCAACGGCTTGTTCGGGAGGCATAATAGACGCACACGACACGAGTGTGGACGCACGCCCGGCTGTCAGCAAAATCAAAAGAGGACCGGTCGTCCACTCCAAGAACCCTTCCATCGTTGACCTCGACATCATGTCTAGGGAAGCTAGAAGCTCCTCGCCATGACCTCGAACAATAATAGGGTTGCCGCTCTTGAACTCCGCAGTTAATCGCTTAGCTAGGCGCAGGCGCGCATCTACCGAAACCAGGGCTCCCGGAAGATCGACATCAGGTGTCAACATTGAATGCTCTTATCTCGAATGCAGTAGCGGTGATTCACGGACAGAGTCCCGGCTTAGTACATTTTGCTCTCCAATGTTTTTTTCGCGGTTGTCCGAGCATTCATGCGCTCATGGGCTATTAGGTTGGAGACCCAGTAAAGTACCTACCGGGATAACGAGAGTGCCAACAACGAAGACGCCGCTCCGCGGTCTGCTTGCCGTAGAAGGATTATAAAAGCTATTTGGATTGATCGCGTATTGGACCACGGGCTCAAATGCCAGCCCACCAGGCAACTGAATGTGCGCGTTCGCTTCAAAGACATACTCGTTTCCAATCGACAGATTTCCTGTACCACCGGAGACGAAGTTAGCCTCGTTGAGATAATTCACGTAGTTCGGATTCAATCGCTCCCAGTTAAATTTGACACCAAATCGATCCGCCGGCCGCCCAACGAATGGCGATTGCAGGGTAGCTCCGACATAAAGATCGGACTGAATCTGGGAGGTAGAGTCAAACGCCTGCCCAAAGCTGCCGTAGATCGCTATCGATGTCGGCGATGGGTTTCGAGTTGCCCCACCATCTGCACGCCAGACAACTTTTTGCGCTTGAATAACAGCGCCGCTCGTTCCGTTTCGATTTACGGTCGATGAAGGGTTTAAAGCAGCCGCAAAGTTATAATCCGGATGTGGGCTGGTGTTGACAAAGGCAGTCAGACTAAAGCGGGCTGGATATGCCTCCGTCGTAAAATCTGTTTTGTATCCGACCTCCGCCATACCGACCGCGCCGGTTATATCTTCCCTGGTAATATCATAACCAATCAGGTGAGCGTTGGAATCCGTGGAAAAGACTCCGGCCTCAGCATACAGTGACTTTGTCGTTTGATAGCTAACATTGCCGCCCCATACAGAGTATTGGGGCGACGTAAACCCGGCGTTGTAATAGAAGATATCTTGGAAGCAGCTATCAAGAGATTGGCAGAGTGGTATACCATAATAGCGATTGGGATGCGTTCTACCCACCTCAATGTCGAGCCGATCATTAAACGCCTTCTGCTCAAAGGTGGCGACCGAAATAACACCCGCTTCCTTGTTGAAGGTAGCTTCATAACCAAGCAGCGAATCACCAACTTGAGACAAGTATGATAGATTCTTATTGAACGCGAAGAGCGTCGTTTCATAGTGAAGTGAAGACCCGTGCAAGCCGGCTCGCTTGGACAAATCTACGTCGACACCCAAAATGTTGTAGAGCGAATTCTGAGTGTGACCAGGTGCCAGACCAGAACTCGGATTAACCAAAAAGAAATCCAGCGATATCGCATGGAAAGTAATGCCGTCTTGTGCCAATCGGTCGGCCATCGGTGCAAGAGGTCCGACACGGCCAGACGATGGAGCGGCGCCTGGTTTCACTAAATTCGGCTGAGGGGCGCTATCATCGGCGCTCTGGGCTAAGGCAGGCAAAGCATTACCCATCAACTCGCCTATTAGGCAACCAGCGATCAGAAGCCCCTTGACTTTACCTTTCATCAGGACTCCCGCGAGGCCGAACTTTATATTTGTTTGAGTTTTTGCGGACACTTTCTGGCGCGCAATGCGACCTTTCATAATTGACATGTCAGACGTTCCCCCTGTTGTCACGGCAAGCTGATCGCCGCCTTTCTTTTCTCTGTAGTTGTTATTGCGCTCGTGCTTTTAAGCGGCATTCGCTGTGATGTTCTTTGAGCGGGCGAATCACCCTTTCCACGAAAGGGCCTGCGTCGCGCATGCCCGCAGCCATCCCCCGCAGGCCGGCAGCCAAATACCGAACCTGGCCTCGTCTGGACGCACGATTTTATTATCGTCAGCCATACCTATTGGCCCATCACGCAGCAGTATATTTTATGTAATAGTTCACGACACTGCGTAGTATATGTCACAATACCGCGCCATATGGCCATTCTATACAATAGAATGGTCAATTAGATTGAGATGTGATCAAGTGTTATGAATGACGATACACGATTGTTACGGACAGTCAATTATAAAAATATGAATTTCTAAAGCAAAAACAATAGCTTACATTAGTTGAATTCATAGGCTATCTGATATCGCGCATCTTAGAATGCCACTGAATCACTTTGCCTAATGTGCTATGAGTAGAAGTTATGAATCCCCACTTCTGGACTTGCCAATACCGGACTTACCGCACCTCAAAGCGTTCGCGTTACGACAAGTTGCCTCTCATTCCGCGAAAAGGGGAAACAATGGAAATAGCTGGTAAGATTTCCATGCCCATTTGCCCGGCGTGATTCATTGAAATGAATATGTATCAATGGGGCTGATCGTTTAGGCTGCCGGCGTTCGTGTTGCCGGCATGGATCAACGCCGAATTGCTGGTACGAATTTTGATGCGAGTGGATTTCCACTTGATCGGCGTCAAACCTGTCCAGAGATCGTGATATGACTTTTGAACAGATGAAAATTTTCGTTGCCGCCGCGCAGTACGGCAGTTTCACGATCGCCGCAGAGAAACTCGGTCTCACTCAATCCGCAGTGAGCGTCTCTATCAAAAAGCTTGAAGAGAAGTATGGGGTCACGTTGTTTGACCGCTCGGGCCGACGGCTTCGCGTGACTGAGGCTGGGCAGGTTTTGCTGACTGAAGCGGAACGCATCCTTCGCGATGTCGACCTCACCATACTTCGCCTGGAGAGTCATCGTTCTCTTGACGATCGGTATTCGATTGTCGCTTGCACACCGAACGCCTACGATTTTTGGATGCCGAAGGTATTATCTCGAATTAGCGAGGCTAGCGAATTGCCGCGCATAGAACTCGTGCGTGGCCGTGACGAAGAGATAAAAGCGTGGGTCATGCGCGGGACGGCTGAAGTAGGTATTACCGAGATCGAACCTAGCCACCCGCAGTTCCACCACTTCCGCGTCTTCTCTGACCGGTTCGTACTTGCTGGCACCCCATCAATAGCGGCAGCGGTTAAATCACCAAGTTGGGAAACCTTAACCGGTCTCGGGCCTATTCTTTGGGAGGAAAGCGATCTTACACCAATCTTGATGCAGGCTTTCGAGGACAATCAGATAGACGCACGCCGGATCGCGCATAAGCGTCTCCATCTGGCTTCTACCGCTGCTATCGTCTCCGCACTTGAGGACGGCCGATGTGCTGGCTTTGTGGCTGAACACGTTGCGTGTCACGCTCTTGCCAGCGGCACCCTTGTTAGGATTGGAAGAATTGAAATCCCCATCCATTATTGGATGTTCTCGCTAAAGGAGAGAGAAATCGAAGCCTTTGTCTCATCAGTAGCAGGAACTCCTGACGTTGCCCCCGCGGCCTAATCCATTTTGGAGTTCGTTCTGGCCCTACCGAAGGACCAGGACACGAAGCGCAGTCGTTTTTCAGAAGAACAGATCATTGGGATTTTGAATTGAAGGATAGGCTAGCGGGTAGGCACGCGTTCCTGCTCACGGCTCCAGCGGCGACACCGATGGCCCCCTTCGTGGGCACAGGAAGAAAATCGCTTTGTGCTCAAATGGCCGCTCCACCACGGCTACGGTGCCCGAACAGATTACAACTTTCGCTTTCCGATAAAGTGGCGATAGTGTGTGGCGGGGGGCGGTATAATGACGTCGGAAGATCAGCAACATGTAGCGATTGATACGACAGCGGCCGAGAAGCCCCGGTCACCGAAGATATTTGCCGACATCGCATCCAGTTTCACCTATGCTTCCTACCAGAACGCTATCCCCGTGCTTCGGGGAATAGGCGTCGAAAACCAGTCGGAGCGTCAGGTGCAGACACTTCGGTTGGAGCTCTCGTCTACCCCCGCTTTCCTCCGCCCTAAAACCTGGACGATTGATCGCATCATCCCCGGCGATCGCCTTCCGCTTAACGACCGGAAGGTCGAACTCGATGCCGGCTATCTGGCTGGACTTAATGAGGCTGAACGCGGCGAGATCACGCTTCGGCTTGTCGCCGGTTCCGAGGTTTTGGACGAGCATAGGTATGCCGTGCGACTGCTCGCCCGTGACGAGTGGGGCGGCGTTGCGGACATGGCGCAATTGCTGCCGGCATTCGTCATGCCGAATGATCCGACTGTCTCATCGCTGTTGCGAAAGGCCGCCGAGCGTCTGGCGGCTCACGGTCTTCCTTCGGGGCTTGACGGCTATCAGTCGCAGGACCCGAAACGCGCCTTCATGCTGGCTGCCTCGGTCTATTCGGCGATCGCTTCGATGGGCCTCCACTATGCGGAGCCGCCGGCCAGCTTCGAGAGCCGGGGGCAGAAGGTCAGGCGGCCAGGAACAATCGCCGAGGACATGCTGGCAACCTGCCTCGACACCACGCTTCTTTTCGCCGCCACGCTGGAGGCCGCGGGTCTGAATCCCGTCGTCCTGATGTTCGAAGGGCATGCCGCAGTGGGCGTCTGGCTGACGAAGCGCACATTCGGCAACGCCATCGAGACGAGCCAGATGGAGGTGCGCAAGGCACTTGCCTCGCGGGAATTGATCGTCTTCGAGACGACCGGCGTGACGCACCGCCCTGCGATGACGATGGAGGCGGCGCAACAGGCGCTCGACCCGCGCCTTGCCGAGGAGGAAGAGCATGGCTTCGTCGCCGCCATCGACGTGCGTCGGGCGCGTAGCGGCGGCATCACACCGCTTGCCTCGCATGAGCCCCTGCGAAGGGCCGTGCCAGAGGATGAACAACAGCCGATCGTGGACCTTCCTCTCCCAGCGCCGCCATCATTCGGCGAGTTGCCGAAGGAAACGGTCGAGCAAAAGCCGACTACGGCTGCGGGGCGCATCGACCGATGGCAGAAGAAGCTTCTCGACCTGACGCTGCGCAACCGCCTCCTGAATTTCCCGGACTCGAAGAAGACGATTCCATTTCTATGCACCGATGTCGCCTATCTGGAAGACCGGTTTGCGCAAGGTGCTGCAATCCGCGTCATCTCCCTGCCGGAGCAGAACCCCCTCGGCGAGCGCGATGCGGCCCTCTATCGCGACGTGCATGGCCGCGATATCCAGCGCAACTTCGCGGCCGAAGCCTTGCTTCGTGACGAGCTTCCCTCGCCGCTCGATGCCCGGCAACTCGAAGCGCGGCTTGTCGAGCTGCACCGGCAGGTCCGTAACGACTTCGCCGAAGGTGGCGCCAACACATTGTTCCTGGCCGTGGGCTTCCTGCGCTGGAAGAAGAAGGTCGAGGACGAACGCAGCTATCGCGCGCCTCTCCTCCTGGTTCCTGTTCGCCTGGAGCGCCGCAGCGCCAGTTCGCGCTTCACCATTCGCTTCCACGAAGACGAACCGCGCTTCAATGCCACCCTGTTGCAGTTCCTCGAGCGCGATTTCGAACTCAAGCTGCCGCAATTCTCGGGTGATCTGCCGCTTGACGACAGCGGTATCGACGTACCGCAAGTGCTCGCTTCCATGCGCAGCGCCGTTCGCGATGTTCCCGGCATGGAGGTGATCGACGAGACCGCGCTCTCAACCTTCTCCTTCGCGAAATTCCTGATGTGGAAAGACCTGGTGGAACGCACCGATGCGCTGCGCCAGAACAGAGTCGTGCGCCACCTGATCGACACGCCTGAAGAGCCGTTCAGCCAGCGTGAGGGCATGTCTGCGTTCCGGGATGAGCGCGAGCTGGATCGTACCTATGCGCCATCGGACATCATATCCCTGCTTCCGGCCGACTCGTCCCAGACCGCGGCGAGCATCGCCGCCGCCGAAGGTCTCGATTTCGTCGTCGTAGGTCCGCCTGGCACGGGCAAGAGCCAGACCATCGCCAACATGATTGCGAATTGCCTCGCCAAAGGCAGGACCGTGCTCTTCGTCGCCGAGAAGGCCGCAGCACTCGATGTCGTCTACCGCCGCCTTCGCGAGCATGGTCTCGCCAACCAATGTATCGAGCTCCATTCCAGCAAGGCAGGCCGCAAGCATTTCCTCGGCCAACTCAAGGCGGCCTGGGAACATGGGGGCGGCAAGGATGCCTCCGAATGGGTGGCGGTGAACGAACGGCTCAGGATTCGTCGCGACGAGCTCAACGCCTATGTCGATGCCTTGCACAAACACTACACGAACGGCTGGACGCCATATCTCGCGCTCGGCATTGCGCTGAAGGGCGGCGACGCTCTGGCTCCCGCATTGTTCTGGCCAGAGCGGGATGCGCACGATGCTACAGCGCTTCAGGCGCTGGAGGACATGGCGGCGCGAGCCGGAGTGGTCTTTGCTTCCGTCGAGCGTCACCCTGCGCTGGATCTCATCGACGTACAGGACTGGTCGTCCGGCTGGCAAGAGTCCCTGATGGCCGCTGCGCAGTCGTTGCGCAACGCCGCGGAACTGCTGGGCGATACTAGCTTAGCCTACCGGACTTCTCTCGGCCTCACGCGGGAGGACGCGGCGTCGCCGGAAGAGATAGCCGCGCTTGCGAAGCTCGCGACAGTGCTGCATCGCGGCACCGGCCTCGACCTGTCCGTCGCCTTCGACCGGGATTTTTCGCTAATGGGGGAGGCCCTTGCGGAACTGAGCCGCGCGCTCGAAGCCTACCGGCAGGCGCAATTAGATACGGCGGCATCCTATTCCGAGAATGCCGTGCGCGATGTCGATGCGGAAGCCCTGGAACGCCAGTGGCGGGATGCTGACGCATCCTTCTGGCCGCGTGCGATGCTGAGCAGGCGAAAGGTCCAGAAGCTGCTACAGGGCTATGCGAGCGGCGGCAATGTCGATCCAGCCCGCGACCTGCCTCTTTTGCGCCGCATGAAAGACTATCTGGCAAACATTGACGCCACCCCGCTTGCCGGCAAGCGATTGCCTGTGCAGGGGCTGGCAACCGATATCGCGGCGGTTTCGGCCATACTCGACCTTGGCGGTGTGCTGCGTGGCGCACTCGGTCTGACGGGACTGAGCGGGGAAGAAGTCAAGTCGATACTGTGCGCCGTCGCACCCAGCCTGCGCGGCAGCCCCGATGAGCCATTGCGGCATGTCGGCACGCGGTTGCTTTCTGCAATGCAGGGCATGGAAGCGGCTGGCAAGCGGTTCTCCGATGTAGCCGGCAGGGCGATCAGCCCGCAGGCCAGCCCTGGCGAGATCGCCGGGCGAATGACGGGTTTGGTCGAGGTGCGTAATCTCCTGCGTGACTGGTCTACTTGGTGCGTGACGCGGCGGCGCGCCGTCGACAACGGGCTTGGCCCATTGATCGAAATGCTCGAAGCCGGGACGATCGTTGCCGACGAGACGCGCCAGTCGTTCCGGCTGGCCTATACCCGCTGGTGGCTGCCTCAGGTTCTGGATGCTGATCCGGTGCTGAGGAATTTCAGGCGTTTCCAGCACGAGAATGCCATCAAGGAGTTCCGCGAGATCGATGACATGGTGCGTAGCCACGTCACTCGCCGCGTCATCAGCGCCGTTGCGCATGGCCTGCCGGTTACTGGTGTGCCGCGGCACTCCGAACTCGGCCTGCTGCGCCACCAGATGGAACTGCAAAGGCCCAGCCAATCCATCCGTGACATGATCGGCAGGATGCCAGAGGCCTTTCCGAAGCTTGCCCCATGTATGCTGATGTCGCCGCTATCCATCGCCCAGTATCTGCCGCCGAACCATGCGCTGTTCGATGTGGTGATTTTCGACGAAGCGTCCCAGATTACGACCTGGGACGCGGTCGGCGCGATTGCCCGCGCGCGCCAGACGATCATCGTCGGCGATCCCAAGCAGTTGCCGCCAACCAACTTCTTCGGCCGCAAGGAGGACGAGGAGGACGTCGCAGATTACGAGAAAGACCTGGAAAGCATCCTCGATGAGGCGAGGGCTTCGGGCATCCCGGTGCGCGATCTGAGGTGGCACTATCGCAGCCGCAGCGAATCCCTGATCGCTTTCTCCAATTATCACTACTACCAGAACCGGCTGGTGACCTTCCCGTCGCCGGCGGTCGAGGATCGCGCGGTCAGTCTGCGCAAGGTTCCCCACGGCGTCTACGACAAGGGCAAGAGTCGAACCAACCGCATAGAGGCGGAAGCTGTCGTCGCCGAAGCGATGGCGTGCATGGAGCGCTGGCTGAAGATGACAGAGCGGGAACGCCCGACACTCGGCATCATCACCTTCAACGCGCAACAGCAGTCACTAATCCTAGACCTGCTCGATGTAGCCCGGCGAGACAAGCCGGAGCTCGAATGGTTCTTCGCCGAGGACAGGATTGAACCGACGATCGTGAAAAACCTCGAGAACGTGCAAGGCGACGAGCGGGACGTCATTCTGTTCTCAATCACTTTCTGGAAGGACATCGCCGGCAAACTGACCATGGACTTCGGTGCGTTGAACCGAGATGGCGGTGAGCGCCGGCTCAACGTGGCGGTGACGCGTGCCCGGCAGGAATTGATTGTGTTCTCGGGATTCACTGCTGACCAGATCGATCCTAACCGGACCAAGGCGCTGGCAGTCCGCCATCTCAAGACTTTCCTCGACTACGCCGAGCGCGGGGCGATCGCGCTGCCTTCGGAGGATCATGGATCGATCGGCGGTTTCGATTCGCCTTTCGAGGAAGCGGTCGCCGCGCAACTGGAACGCCATGGATGGATGGTCGTGCCACAGGTCGGCATTTCCGGCTTCCGCATCGATCTTGGCGTCAGGCATCCTGATCTTACCGGCGCTTACCTGGCGGGCGTCGAATGCGACGGCGCGACCTATCATAGCTCGGCGACGGCGCGTGACCGAGACAAGGTGCGTGAGCAGGTGCTGCGGGGATTGGGATGGAACATCCTGCGGGTCTGGTCGACAGACTGGTGGTTTGACGCGAAGGGTTGTGCCGACAGACTTCACGAAGAGCTCGAGGCGTTGCTTCAGCAAAATCGGGAGCAACGCGCTGCCAAAGAAGCGGCGGCCGAGTCGCACGAGGTCATGGAGCATGAACCGGGGGAAACCGAACAGACTCGCGCCGAGCATTTGTTGCCGGGGGACAAAAGCGCGCCGCTTCCGGCCACCGACGAAACCGAACTCGTTTCGTCGCCTGATCTCCCGGCTCCGAACGCAACAACGAGCCCGCCACCGTCAGCCACTACAGCGGACTCTACGCCAGCCGATAGTTCCGAATATCGGGTGACTGATCTCTCTATGTTCAAGGCGGAACCCGAGCTTTTTTATGAGTTCGCCTATCGCGACACGCTCAAGGGAATGATCGAGGCGGTGATGGGCGCTGAAAGCCCGCTGCCTGTTGACGTGCTGGCGCAACGGATTGCGCGGGCGCACGGGTGGTTGCGGACTGGTGGTCGCATTCGCGAGAGGATCGACCTTCACCTGCGCGGCTACGACACGACGGAAGAATCCAGCGGCACTTTCATCTGGAAGAAGGGGCATGTCGTGGACGTGCTGGCCTATCGCCCATCGGCGAACGAAGAGTCGCGGCGCGCGATCGCCGACATTCCTCTGGCCGAGCTCGCCTCCGTCGCAGTCAATAATCCCCCTCTGGTAAACATGCCCGATCCTGCGCGCGACATGGCACGACTACTCGGCGTCGAGCGACTTGCTGCGACCGCGCGCGCGAGGCTCGACGAAGCTATCGAGCGGGCGCGCCTTCATATGATGAAGCAGGATACAGGCGCCCGATGACATTCCGCTTCGTCCATTCGAGCGACCTGCATTTGGGAAAGCGCTTCGGACAGTTTGCTGACGATCTGCCCGCCAGGCTGCGGGAGGCGCGGCATGCCGCAATTGGCAGACTTGCGGAGCAGGCGCGAAGCCACGGCGCGACGACGATTCTGCTTGCGGGCGACACGTTTGACACCGAGACCCCGGCCTCCGACGTGCTGCGCCAAGCGCTTGCCGAGATGCGCCACCATGTGCCCATCCGTTGGGTGATTCTGCCGGGCAATCACGATTCATTGCAGGCCGAACACCTCTGGTCGACATTGCGGACGCAGGCACCTGAGAACGTGCTGCTGGCCGTCGATGCGGCGCCGCTCGATCTTGGGTCTGGCGTTGCATTGTTGCCAGCGCCATGCACGACGCGACGCCCGGGACGGGACCTGTCCGAATGGATGGACGGAGCAGCAACGAGCGAGGGAACCATCCGTATCGGACTCGCCCATGGTGCGGTTCGGAGCTTCTCCGAGGACGACATCGGACTGGACGTGATCACGCCAGATCGCGCTCGCCGCGCCGGTCTCTCTTACCTCGCACTCGGCGACTGGCATGGCCGCGTCGAGATCGATCCGCGCACGCGCTACAGCGGCACCCCGGAGCCAGACCGCTTCAAGCACGACCGGCCAGGTGAAGCACTACTGGTGTCAATCGAAGATGCGTCGGCGCTTCCGGAAGTTACCCCGGTGGAGACCGGCAGCTTCTCATGGCGCACTTTAGCATTCGATCTCATCGACGGCGACGACGCCGTTGCACGCATGGAAGCGCTCCTTCCCGAAGCCCGACTAAGGCGACGGGCGCTGATCAGGCTCGTTGCCGGCGGACGGGCGCGGCTCGAAGCCCGCACTGCGCTCGCAAGCGCGATCGAGAATGCGCGACCCGACTTTGCCCATCTCACATTCGACGACGGGGGACTTGCCACCGAATACGAAGCTGGAGACCTCGACGCCATCGACCAGGCGGGCGCGCTGCGCAAGGCAGCCGACGCTTTGCTCGCCGAGGCCGGCGATACGGCCCGCTCGGCTGGAGAGCGTGAGATCGCACGGGCAGCACTCGGTCGGCTCTATGCTTATGCGCGGACGATCACCCCATGAAGATCTCGGCCTTGCGTCTGTTTAATGTGAAGCGCTTCGCCGGGCGCGGCGTCGCCATTGAAGGCATCGGTGACGGCGTCAACGTGCTCTGTGCAGTCAACGAATTCGGCAAGTCGACCAGCTTCGAGGCTTTGCACGCGCTGTTTTTTCAGCCGTATTCGAGCACGGCTGGCGATGTCAGGAACCTGCGGCCCTATAGCGGCGGCAATCCGCTGGTCGAAGCCGACATAACGGCGGAGGCAGGCGCGTTCCGCATCACCAAGCAGTTCTATGGCAGAGGCTCTGCACGTGTCGTCGATCTCGCGAATGGTCGACTGATAGCGCAGGCCGACGAAGCCGAGAATTTCATCGCGGGCCTTGTGCGGGGCGGAACTGCCGGGCCGGCCGGGCTGCTCTGGGTGCGCCAGGGAGTGACCGGCATCGAGAAGCGCAGCAGATCTGAGGAAGAGGGCGAGACAAAGGTTCGCACAAGCCTGCTCGAATCGGTGCAGGGAGAGGTTGAGGCGGTCACGGGCGGACGCCGCATGGCCGAGATCATAGCGACCGTCGAAGAGGCGCTTGGCCGGCTTGTGACCCAGACCGGCAGAGCGAAAGCCGGCGAACGCTATGCGGCCACGATCGAAGAACGTGACCGTCTGGGAGAGGAAGAGCAGCGTCTCGCCGCCGATGTAAGGACCCTGCGCGACACGCTCGACAAGCGCATAGCCGCGGCAAGGCGGCTTGCTGAACTTGATCGTGCCAAGGACCGCGACGAGCGGAAGCAGGCCATCGAAGCGGCGCAAGCAGCGTTCGATGCAGCGAAGAGCCAATTCGAGACTCTGCGCGCGGCAGAAGCAGAATTCAAACTGCTGCGAGAGCAGCGGGACAATGCGTGCCGCGAGCATAGGGAGTTCACCACCGCTCTCGATAAGGCGGCAGGTCTCAAGATCAAGCTCGGCGAAGCCGAACGCCGACGCGTGGAAGCGCTTGCGAACCGCGACGCTGCCGCTGCTGCGGCGGCGAAGGCGCATGCCGATATCGAAGCGGCTGAAATGGAGGAGCAGAAGGCGCGCGCGCTTCTGGCTCGCCTGAATGCCGCGATGAATGCGCGGGAAGCCGCCACGCGGCTGGCCGAACTGGAAAAGAAGCTGGACGCGGCCGAGACCGTTCGCAAAGAGATCGAAGAGGAAGAGGCTGCACTGACTTTGTTGAGATTGCCTGAAAAGGCCGTGGCAGAACTCGAAG
>SCSF01000160.1 GCA_004298435.1 Beijerinckiaceae bacterium | reverse complement strand
TGGTTCATGGCTCCAGATTTAGGCTGCAAGGCCTCGCGGCGGAAGTGCCGAAGCTGTAACGGCCTCGAAGGCTTCCGATTTGCGTGAATAAAAACGCATCAAAAAGTGAAACGGAGCGTTTTCGAGCGAAGAAAACGCGGCAAAACAAGTAAATAGAGCCGAGGCCCTGAGTCCATCGGAACCGGAAGCGCTCTAGACCTTGGCGGGAATTCGGTTTAGCTCTTGCCGCGGTAGTCTCAACAGAGGTGGCCAGGCTCGGGGCGGCGCGAGCTCGGCTCCTGGAAGATCAAATGGGCCATCGAGGGGATATCGGTCGCAGTTTCTTCGCGCAGCGGGAGGTTTGCCCGTTCAGCCGCGCCAGGTGCCTTGTCCTTGCTTCCTTTTGCCTGCTTGCCGGATGTGTCGAAAATAACGTCGTCGCGCAAGCGCCGCCTCCGCAGCCCCAGCCAACCAATATGGTGCGCCGTCCCGGCGTCAGCCCGAGTGGAGCCGCCGTCGCGGTCGTAAGCTTTGCAGGTGCGCCGGCGGATCAGCAGGCGACCTTTAGCCATGCCTTTGATACAGCAGCGAAAACTCAGGATATCGTGATGGCAGGGCCGACAGCGGCAGATTACCTCGTGCGCGGTTATCTGAATGCGGTGCCGGAGGCGGGTGGCACGGCTCTTACCTACGTCCTCGATATTTTCGATTCGAAGAAACACCGGACTCAGCGGGTCGAGGACAGGGTTCTGCTGAAAGCTCAGGCGGCTGATCCGTGGTCGGTCGTGAATAACAGCGCACTGGCGGAAGTGGCGCAAAAAAGCGCTGCCGCGCTTGCCGCCGTGCTCACCAATACGCCCGAGGCCATCCTTGCCGCGAATGAAGTCAAGCCGGCGAATGCGCCGGTTGTCGCCAGTGCGCAGGCCGCAGAGGGCGGCCGCACCATTGTTGCGGCGACTCCTCCAGCCGCTCCGCCCGATGTCACGGCCTCCGCCGGCGTGCTTCGCCGCGTCGCCCTTCATTAAAGCAGCTTGACTGAATGCCTTCGCTCTCCCAAAGACGCCGCATTTCCAAGGATAAGAGCATGATCCGCGATAGTTGAGCGTCAAGACGGCGACCCCGCGAGCGAGTTGGGAGTTAGAGCACGGCGGGCGCCATCAATCCGGCGCCGCCTTTGAGCGCCAGAAACCGGCGCTCACCCTCGCTGAATGGCTTTTGCGGCCCTCAGGTCGCCCAGGCTTTTCCGATTCTTCCACTGGTTTCGGCGTCCGTGGCCTTTGCGCTACCGGCCTCGTTGATCCATCAGTCCCCCCCAAGGAGTCAGATTATGAAGTTTTTGCCGATCGTTGCCACAACCAGCCTTCTTGCGATGCTGTTCGCTTCGACTGCGGCGCTCGCCAGTCCGGTTGGCGAATGGCGCGTCGCTGACGGCACGGCCACTGTCCGCATCCGCCATTGCGGCGCGGACCTCTGCGGCTACATCGCGCATACCGCAAGCCCCCCCGGAAAGGACACAAAGAACCCTGATCCGCGCAAGCGCAATCGCTCGGTGATCGGTCTTGAAGTCCTCATCAATATGAAGAAGGCGCGCGACAATCTCTGGAACGGCACGACCTATAATGCGGAGGACGGGCAGTTGTACTCGGCTTCCATGTGGCAGACAGACGAGAAAACTTTGAATATCAGAGGCTGTGCGCCGGGCGGCGGCGTGTGTGGTTCTGAAGCCTGGGCGCGGGTGAAATGAGCACCGGGCTGGGGAACGCGAAATCATTTGGACGAACTGCAAGATGAAGATTCTGTCGGGTAATTCCAATCGCGCGCTGACGGAAGCCATCGCGGCCTATATCGGGGTTCCACTGACCAAGTGTCAGGTGCGGCGCTTCGCCGATATGGAGGTGTTCGTCGAGATTCAGGAAAATGTCCGCGGTCAGGACACGTTCATCGTTCAGTCGACATCTTTTCCCGCGAACGATCATCTGATGGAAGTGCTGATCATGGCTGATGCGCTGCGCCGGGCTTCGGCGCGTCGCATCACCGCTGTCATTCCCTATTTCGGCTACGCGCGGCAGGATCGCAAACCCGGTCCGCGCACGCCGATCTCGGCGAAGCTCGTAGCTAATCTGCTCACTCGCGCCGGCGCTGACCGGGTGCTGACGGTTGATCTGCACGCCGGGCAAATCCAGGGATTTTTCGACATTCCGACCGACAATCTCTTTGCCGCGCCTGTGATGGTGCGCGACATCAAGGAGAGCATGTCGCTTGAAAATCTCATGGTGGTTTCGCCGGATGTCGGCGGCGTCGTGCGCGCGAGGGCGTTGGCGAAACGCATCGATGCGCCGCTCGCCATTGTCGACAAGCGCCGCGAGCGCGCCGGTGAGTCCGAGGTTATGAATGTGATCGGTGATGTTTCCGGCAAGATCTGCCTTCTCGTCGATGACATCGTGGATTCCGGCGGCACACTCTGCAACGCCGCTGATGCGTTGATGCGCGAAGGCGCCAGGGAAGTCCGCGCCTATATCACCCATGGCGTGCTTTCCGGCGGCGCCGTGGCGCGCGTCGCCTCGTCTCATCTCAAGGAACTCGTGTTGACAGACACGATCCATCCGACGGAAGCAGTGCGCATTTCGAACAATATAAGGGTTATATCGATTGCGCCGCTGCTTGGTGAGGCGATCGCCCGCACTGCCAAGGAAGCAAGCGTCTCCAGCCTGTTCGACTGAGTAAAGCGTTTGTAGGAGTGGGTGGCAGGCGAAGCCAGCCGTTCACTCCCCAAGCAGCGAACGCAAATAATCCCCGTAGCCGCTCTTCATCAGACCGGCGGCGAGGCGTTCGAGATCTGCGGCGCTGATCCAGCCGTTTCTGTAGGCGATTTCCTCAGGGCAGGCGATGCGCAGGCCTTGCCGCTGCTCGACGGCGCGGACATATTCGGATGCCTCGACGAGTGAGTTTGCTGTGCCGGTATCGAGCCACGCAAATCCACGCCCCAGCAGTTCCACCGTCAACTGCGATTTTTCGAGATAGACCTTGTTCAGATCCGTGATTTCGAGTTCGCCCCGCGCCGACGGCTTGAGAGTCGCGGCGATTTCAACGGCTTGCGCATCGTAGAAATAAAGTCCTGTGACCGCCCAGTTCGATTTCGGCCGCCGCGGCTTCTCCTCAAGCGAGGTGGCGCAGCCGGAGGCATCGAAGGCGACGACGCCATATTGTTCGGGATCGCGAACGTGATAGGCGAAAACCGTCGCGCCTGTTTTGCGCTCGACGGCTGTGCGCAAGGCTTTGATCAGGCCATGCCCGTAGAAGATGTTGTCGCCGAGAACGAGGACTGAATTGCGCCCGGCGACGAAATCCGCGCCGATGATATAGGCATGCGCCACGCCCTCCGGTTTCGGCTGCTCGGCGTAGCTGAGCGTCAGGCCCCATTGCGAGCCATCGCCGAAGAGCCGTTGAAACAAGGGCAAGTCGAACGGCGTCGAGATGATGAGAATTTCGTGCACGCCGGCCAGCATCAGCGTGGTCAACGGGTAATAGATCATCGGCTTGTCGTAGACCGGAAGCAACTGCTTCGAGACTGCGAGAGTCATCGGATGCAGTCTGGTTCCGTTTCCACCAGCGAGAATAATGCCGCGCAAATTCATCTGCCTTCGTTGAAAGTATTTTTATACAACAGGTCTGCGGGCGATGAAGTATGGATTTCGCTTGAATCCGCCACAGGTCCCAAAAGCCGGTCGAGACACATATCGAGCGATTGACGCCACTCCGGCAGTTTCAGCCCGTAAATGGTTTCAAGCTTATGCGAATCGAGCCGTGAATCCGCAGGCCGGCGAGCCGCTGCGGGATAATCTTTTGTCGCAATCCGATCTACACGCACAGGCGCGCGGCCACGCTTTGTAGCGTTGCCGAACACAGCCTCCGCCAATTCCGCGCGGCTTGCCTCGCCTGTTCCTGCGGCATGAAATACGCCGCGCAGCACCGTGGCTCCCGGTTGCAGGACGAGTTGCGCTGCGATTGCAACGATCGTATCGGCGAGATCCACCACATAGGTGGGCGAGCCATATTGGTCGGCGACAACCGAAATCGCTGATCGCGTTTCGCCCAATTGCAGCATAAGGCGGACGAAGTTGCTTCCCGTCGCGCTGTAGAGCCAGGCCGTTCGCACAATGACATGGTTTGGCGAGGCTTCCCTAACCGCCTGTTCGCCGGCAAGCTTCGACTTGCCATAGACACTCAGAGGCGTGGAGTTGTCGTCTTCTCGATAGGGCCGTGTCGCACATCCATCGAAAACATAATCCGTCGAAATCTGGATTACGGGAATGCTGAGCCGGGCGGCGGCGCGCGCGACATGACGCGCACCTTCTGCATTGATCGCCATGGCGAGATCGGGCTCTGACTCGGCCCCATCGACATTCGTGTAGGCCGCAGCATTGACGATGATCTGGCAACTCGCAGCCTCTATCGCGCGTGCGACGCCGGCTGCATCGAGAAGATCGAAAGAAGGCCGCGCCAGCGTCACGATCTCGGCGGCCGCAGTCTGCCCTCTTTCAGCGAGAGCCTGGGCCAGTTG